>CAZWUO010000187.1:0-7439 GCA_964636675.1 uncultured Ectothiorhodospiraceae bacterium | reverse complement strand
CCTACTTTTGGTGTTCTACCTCCTGCATCCATGCAGTCGTCTGCATGCCGTCCAACTGCGGATTCTAGGTTAAACGTTAGTGATTTTTGCTGTTTCAAAACCTGGGTATCGCTGAGCAGAGCGAATGCTGGGTGATTAAGTGTGTGCGCAATGACGGATAATTTAGCGATTATAACGACTGATTGTAGAAAGGCTTGAGTTTACTGGTGTTTTTTATACCCAACTGATTTTTTTAGCCTCCTAAAAAGAAGCGGCTGCGCTAAGTCGTCAGGTAGCACGACTGTTGACATCGTAACACTTTTGGTGTTACGATTGGTTCATTCATGCTACTGTAATGTTTGGTTTCATTGGCATATCTACAGCAAATAATTATCCGCACTGATGATCAATAAATCACTGGAGTATACGGCTTGCAATACCAGCACGACAAGATATTGAGCAATTCAAGGGGGTCAGGTATCAAAATGTCTTATTATAAATCTCGCTATAAAACAGCAATATTAGCGACCGCTAGTTTATCTCTGCTAGTCGCGACTATGTCATCCGCTTTTGCCCATGGTGAATCCATCCGTGGTGGTGGTTCCGGCAGTATTAATACCGTGGGAGCTGCTATTCTTGACAAAAAAGTCATCGGTCTGCGTTGGGATGCACGGCGGTATGATGTCTTCAGCGATCAACAATTAGTTGATTTTAAGAACCAGGACGAAGACGTGCATATGCACTCCAGTGAAGATGCCTATTTTCTGTCATTCGGCTTTCCGGTTGATGATGATATGGATATCAATATGATGTTTCAATATAACAACTTCAAAGGCTTTAAAGATAACGGTGATGCGAATGCAAATACCTGTTTTGCAGATCCCGCAGTGACGAATAAAACGACTTGCATATCTCCTACGAAAGAGTCCCCCGGCGTTGGTGATATGTTGCTAACCGGGCGTTACCGTTTTTTCAACGACGGTGAGAGTCAGTGGGCCTCGGTTTTCGGGGTTATCCTACCCACGGGTAAAATCACCAACTTAACGGATGATGGTGAGATTCTTGGTACGCATAACCAACCCGGCAGTGGCGCAATGACCTTTCAGGGCGGTGTCGCTTTCAGCGGTCACATCACCGAAAAAATTGCTATCGATGCGGATGTGATTTATCGTTTTGGTACCCAGGGTGCTAAGCAATTTCGTTCAGGCAATTCTTGGCAATTTGATGTGGCCACAAGTTTTGCGCATCACGGTGTTATTGTTCCGGTCATCGAATTGAATGGCATCTTTTTCGACCAAGATATAGAGAACGATGAGATTAAGGCAAACAGTGGTGGTGATGTGGTTTATTTATCCCCAGGTATCGGCTTTAGTCTTATGAAGAAACATAGCATGTACGCCAATGTTTCATACCCTATTTATCAAGAGTTGACAGGGATATCCAACGATGAAAAATATCGCGGGAGCCTAGGTTGGAGCACTTCATTTTAATGACACCGGGAGATGGTTATGCATAAACACCCAAGACTTATTCGATGGTTGAGCAAGATAGCCATTATCAGCGGAATGCTGGGTGCAATGACACCTGCCTACGCACATTTTCAGATGATTATCCCGTCGGACGAGATGGTCTCTGCGGGTGAGAGTCGGCAGCTTACGCTTGATCTTATCTTTACCCATCCCTTCGAGGGCATGGGACTGAATATGCAAAAGCCAAAGCGTTTCGGCGTTTGGGTGGCCGGAAAAGAAATTGATTTATTGGCCAAACTGCAACAGACGCGTTTTCAAGACCGCGCGGGTGATTCTATATTGGCTTATCAAACCCACTATAAAATTCGCAAGCCGGGTGACCATCTGTTTTTTGTGGAGCCGCAACCTTATTGGGAGGCTGCTGAAGAACGCTTCATTATTCATTATACCAAGACCATTGTGAATGCCTTTGGCATGGAAGAGGGCTGGGAGCACGAGCTAGGACTGAAGGTTGAAATTGTTCCACTGACCCGGCCTTACGGTTTGTGGACCAATAATCTGTTTCGTGGCATCGTTAAACGCGACGGTAACCCCGTGCCTTTTGCTCGTGTTGAAGTGGAATATTATAACGAAAAAGGCGAAGTAAGGGCACCTGCTGATCCGTTTATTACGCAAGTTATCAAAACGGATGCCAATGGAGTGTTTGCTTATGCAATGCCTAAATCGGGTTGGTGGGGAATGGCTGCGTTGGTGAATAGCCAAGAAACCATGAGTCACCAGGGAAAAAACTACCCGGTTGAATTGGGTGCTGTGTTATGGATAAAAACCCATGATATTGCGAAGTAGTTCTAGCATAAGGAATCAGCATGAAACTGAATCAAACTCCTAAGCCGTTTGTTTATCTGTTGACGCCGTTGTTGGTGGTAGGCCTCGCTTTGGGCATTACGACTTGGTCACAAGAGACCCAGGCGCACAAAGGCCACGGCGGATCGATGCTCACTTTTTTGAAGAAAAGCGCAGTGCTCAAAGCGATGTTGCCCAATGATGTGAAAACCGTCAAGCGCAAGCAACCTCTGAAAAATGCAGCCATAACATGGGCGAAAGAAACCTACGGAATTGAATTGAGTGATGGGATTTATAGCTATTACCGGGCTGTGGATAAAACCAGTAAGCGCGTGATGGGGGCTGTGTATATTGGTAAAAAAACTTATCGTCACGGCGATCTTAAATTTGCTATCGGTATTGATGCTAACAAGCGTATTACACAGGCTGCCATGGTAGGTGTCAGCGAAAAATACGTGGTGGATTTTGAGGGTAACGTGGGCACGGGTTTGATTCCTGACTATGCGGGACTTTCTCTCGAGGAACTAATCACCAAAACTGATGAGCTGGCCTCATCCGACAAAGCAACCCGAGAGTTTGCGGCGGCAGTGCGTGATGCCGCTGTTTTGCTGGCAGCATTCATCCACGCTGCTCAATAAATAGATAGTTAATCAGAAGTTCCTTAGCTCGTCCATAACTCGTGCCCAACAGGGGGCACGACGTTCACCTACTGCGTCACCCAACAGACCCTAGCAGACTTCTTTTCAATTTAGTTTTCTCTCGGTAATTAGAAAATCTTTTATACGGCATTTCCGATCCTCTCATTTAAATGAGTAACCTGGGTACGATAAAAACTTGACCTGGAGTTAACTCTAGGGTGTAGACTTTGTTTCTTCGAAAGATTAGAAGATCAGAGGCAAGGTATGAAATCTGTTCAACTATTATTGTTAATCGCTAGCGTGACACTTTGTAGCTGCAGTATTGCTTTGGCGCATAATCCGGTTTTTAGTCCAGGGCCGCATGTGCTCTTTAAACAAGGCGTAGAAATTCATCTGGGAGCACACCGTGAAAAGGCAGGGCAAGCGCAAGCGAGCGAGCTGGATCTCGAGCTCACTTATGGTTTGACGGGGGACTGGGCAACAGGTGTTGAACTTCCCTACATAAAGAAAGAGGACGGTGAGGACAAAACCAATGGTATCGGGGATATGCGCTTGTTTACAAAATATCGTTTCTGGCGTAAAGATAGCCTCGGTGCTCAAGAGTCCGCCGCCGGTTTTCTAAATGTCATGCACAACAATGGCGACGACAAATCAACCCCACCCTTGGGCAGCGGCACGGCTGATGCGCTGCTGGGTTTCACCTATGGTTATGAAGGTCTCACTTGGTATCGCTGGGCGAGCATTCGTTATCGACGCAATGGTGAGAATAGTGCTGGTCTGCGGCGGGGCGATAAATGGTTAGTCGATTTTGCACTGGGCTACCGGCCAAGATTTCCGGTTTATCTTAAGCCGGATACCGTGTGGATACTGGAACTCAATGGTGAACGAGGCCAACGTGCCGAGCTGAATGGTTCAGTGACAAATAGAGGGGACAACACCGGTGGAACGGAGTGGTTTATCTCCCCCGGTATTTTCTGGACCTTGCGTAATTTTGCAATCAAGGCGGGAGTGCAATTGCCCCTTGTTAGTGATTTAAATGGGCAGCAAACGGCGTCTGATTATCGCGCCAAGATGGAGTTCGAGTGGCACTTATAGCTTGTCTCCAGTTTACGGAGGGGGCGAGGTTTTAGTCGGTGATGTCTCTCGGCATACTCGGAAATTTAGCGTGGAGCTATACCCGTAGCATTTGAGCTTTCGGTTTTATTGCACGGCCTCTTCATTCTATGGCTGCGTTGAAATGAATATGACGCACACTAAAACCCTACATCTTAAATGCCACGGGTATAAATAGGAGAACGTCAATGAAAAAATTAATGTTAACAAGCGTCATAATCTTGTTTTGCAGTGCGCCACTTTTTGCGGCGAGCACACAATACAATCTGCGAGTCGACGGGCTAGCCTGTCCGTTTTGTGCTTACGGTATCGAAAAAAAGCTGATCAAGACTGCAGGAGTGGAAGCGGTAACGTTTGATCTTGAAAAGGGTTTGGTCAAAGTCAAGGCCAAAGAAGGGGTGATACTGACCGAGGCTCAGTTGCAACAATTGATCAACGATGCCGGTTTTACCCTGCGTTCGATGACGGAACAACCGTTATGAAATTTTTGTCTTGCGCTATTCTGATGTTAACCGTGTTATTAACAGCTTCGTGCAGTTGGTTTCCGAGTATAAAAGAACCGCCTTATCAGCTGGTAAAAACCTGGGGAGGAAAAGGCGAGGCCGCCGGAAAGTTCAACGAGCCTATGGGAGTGGCTGTATCAAAATCGGAGCTTTTTGTCAGCGACGCGCGCAATGCACGCATTCAGGTATTCGATTTTTCGGGTAACTTTTTGCGCATGCTGGGTGAACCAGGAGATCTGCCGGGTCAGTTGGGCCGCCCCATTAACTTAACCATTGTTAACGAAAAACTCTATGTGGCGGATTACTTCAATGATGTGATTCAGATCTATACGCTGCAAGGTCGGTTTCTTCGTGCTATCGGCAAGCCCGGTACGGGGCCGGGTGAATTCAACGCGCCAAGCGGTGTTGCTGTGGCACAAAATGGCGACCTCTTTGTTGCAGATTTCTATAACCAACGCATTCAACAGTTGGATACCAATGGTGCTTTCATTCGTCAATGGGGTATCGACGGTGAAACCGGTATTTGGGCTGGCGAATTTAACTACCCCACCGACGTCGCTATTGCGTCCGACGGTACGCGCTATATTGCGGACACCTACAATGACCGGATACAAGTTTTTCAACCGAACGGAGACTTTTCTCACAAGTGGGGTGGCCCTTTGGCGCTGAACATTAAAGGTTCGTTTAATGGTTGGTTTACGACTGCTACTGGGGTTACAGTAGGTCCCCAAGGTAATATTTTTGTCGCAGACTTTTATAACGACCGGGTGCAAAAATTCAAACCAGACGGGGAGTTTCTTAATGCCTTTGGCATCGCTTCTCAAGGATTGACGCACACCGCCGTTGCCGTGGCGGTAGCAGAAGATGGCAGCGTTTTTGTTGCTGATTACGTCAACCATCAGATACAGAAGTGGCAGCCCGGTGAATAAAGTGAGCGTTGATATCGAAGTATTTACCTCCACGGTTTGCAGCAACTGCCAACGCGCTAGTCGGTTGGTTGAGCAACTGCTTAGAGAACCCCGTTTTGCAAGTATGACTTGGTCTGAAGTCGATGTGATAGCAGAGATTGATTACGCCGTTAGCCGTGGTGTGTTGGCCACGCCCTCCGTGTTTATTGGCGGAGTACCGGCATTTACCACCTTGCCATCTAAGCAACAACTCCGTAACACTTTACAAGCTTACCTCGCCAACGGCAGACAGAACGATGAGCCATTCTAGTATCGGCGAAGTCGCGCGCATTTTGACAATGAGTGTGGATACCCTACGTTATTACGAAAAGATTGCTCTGTTGCCGAAAGTGAGACGTACCAAATCGGGCATTCGACAATACAGTGATAATGATATCTCGCGGCTGAAATTTATTAAACGCGCCCAGCAAATGAATTTTACCTTGTCCGAAATTAGTGATTTGCTAAAAATGCGTGAAGACCCGCAACACGCGCGCGCCGAAGTATGCCAGTTAACCACGCGTAAATTACAGGACGTGGAACTGCGCTTAAGCGAATTGGATACATTGCGTAGGGAATTGGCCTTGCTGGTAAATCTATGTACCGCCAGTGACCAAGGCTGTCCCATTATTGCCAGAATTGAAGACGATGCATGAATGTCTGGAACTAATTTTCCCGAAATCACTCAGATCGTTAGTTGTTTGATACACTGCCCTAACAAAGAGTAACATATACTAACCTAAACGATACAAGGCTTATGCTAAGAACCCCATCTATCCGCCGACTCATTATCACCATGCTTTTACTCGCCGGGCCGCTAACGCAGTTCCAGACGTTATATGCTTGCGAATCGATGATGCATGAGCATGGACACGAACGGCCTAATATGGTCTGTTGCTGCGAGGAGCCTGGTCAAATGGCAATGACGATGATGGCCCAGGATCAAGCGGGCGTGATGGATGGTGGTTGTTGCAATGTCTCTTACGAACTTTCCCAGGTGACCCAGGCATCAGCGCAATTTCAACAGGTGTTAATGTTAGCCGCAGCACAACCGCCGCCTGTATTAGTCGTCGTTGCATTTCATTTTTCTGACATTATTCCACGCCTTCGTGACATTCATTTAGAACCCGACTCACCCTCGCCACTTCCTGATAAGCCAATCTATTTACTGACCAGCCGCTTCCGTATTTGATAATACCTTCGTTTCTCCTGCGCCCTTGAAATAGAGAGTTTGAATCAGGGGAGCTGCCCCTCATTTCTACCCGGAGTATGTCTTGTTCCGTGTGGGAATGCCTGTGGGTTTCAGCAGAACTGCTGTAGCACCCATTCAAAAAACCGTGTTGAACAAAGTCGTGTTACTGATCAACTCGGGAAATGTACGAAGGTGTTTTTATGAAGTACAAATTGCATTCGCTTAGGCGATTTTTATTCTGTTTTTTATGCGTCGTTATCGCGAATACGGCGGTTGCTGCAACGGCTTCAGCTGATTTTTATCCAGTTGGCCCATTTAAGCTGCGAGCCGAGCTAAATCCTGAGATTCCGAAAGTCGGCAAAAACCGGGTGACAATCTGGCTGCAAGACGCGACCGGCCAGCCTCTGTCTGGTGCGATACTCAAAGCCGTGGCGGTCATGCCTGCTATGGGTAGTATGCCCGCCATGTATGCGCCGGCAGAAATGCGTGAGATCAAAAATGGCCAGTACCAAGGTACATTTCAACCATCGATGGGCGGCGAATGGCCGTTGAGTATTGATATTGCGGCCGGTGCAAAAAAAGCGAGTATCACTTTCGACCTGGCGATAGGACGCAAAGGTCTACGCTGCGCTACCTGTGGTATTGGTGGTGAGGCTGATGTTCCCGGTACTGTGTGGGTAGACCCAGCTCGTCGACAGTTAATTGGCATTACGACTGGGCGCGTCAAACGGAAGAAATTGCGTGTGACGATTCGC
>CAZWUO010000186.1:0-7590 GCA_964636675.1 uncultured Ectothiorhodospiraceae bacterium | reverse complement strand
TCAGTGATGCTGCCTTCTGGGCATAATTCTTCATGGGGTAAGATAATGATTTTTGGCATTAATAGACCTTAAATATTGATGTCGTTAACGTTATGGCCGGCGAGAGCCTTTTGGATATTACTGTTCATGCGGCGTTCTACATAAAAGCTGGAAACTTGTTCTACGTTGTTAATCGCTTGCTTGATTTTTGCTGGGTCGGTGTCTTCTAGGCAGGCGCGTAATTTTGCGACTGCGACGTCAATTTTATTGCGTTCAGCGGGACTTAAAAGTGTTTCAGCATCTTCAGTTAATGCTGCTTCGATTGCTTCGAGTTCTCGTTTGGCCTCAATCTGTTGTTCTCTCAGTTTTCTCAAGTCTAAGTCCTCAGCAGCATGCTCCATTGATGCGCGTAACATGTTTTCTATCTCGCTGGGTTCTAGTCCATACGATGGCTTTACGGAAACTTGGCTTTCTACGCCGCTATTGGTTTCTCTTGCAGCAACGTTTAGTAGTCCATCGGCATCGACTTGAAACGTGACGCGTATTTTTGCAGCACCTGCAGCCATCGGAGGGATACCACGCAGTTCAAAACGCGCGAGGGATCGACAATCATCAACCAGCTCACGTTCACCTTGTACCACATGTAGCGCCAATGCAGTTTGCCCATCTTTGAAGGTTGTGAAATCCTGTGCTCGAGCAACGGGTATCGTTGTATTACGGGATATTATTTTTTCAACGAGCCCGCCCATGGTTTCAATGCCAAGCGACAGTGGGTTGACATCGAGTAATAACATTTCGGCATCCGGTTTGTTGCCGACCAATATGTCGGCTTGAATGGCGGCGCCTAGCGCAACAACTTTGTCGGGGTCAATATCGACCTGAGTCGTTTGTTCAAAAAAATCAGCGACGAGTTTGCGTACCAGAGGTATTCGAGTAGAGCCGCCGACCATGATAATATTGCTGATCTCGGACTTTTTAATATTCGCGTCTTTTAGTGAACGCCGACAGGGAGAAATTGTTTTTTTGACTAAAGGGGTAATTATTTTATTAAACTCATTTCGGCTCAACGATATAGTGCCTTTGAAAATGTTGGCGATATCAAGATTAATGCTTGTTTCATCTTCTAGGGTTAGTGCTTCTTTGGCTGCTTTAGCTTTGTTGAATATGTATCGAAGTGTTGATTTGTCGAATGTGCCTTGGATGTCTAATTGTAGGGTTAGCCATTCTGCAATAAGTAAGTCAATATCATCGCCACCGAGAGTGGTGTCTCCCGCCGTGGCCAGAACTTCAAAGACACCTTTATTAAGTTGCAGAACTGAAACATCAAAAGTTCCACCGCCAAAATCATAGACAACAATAGCTCCCTCAGATTGGGAGTCTAGTCCATAAGCGATTGCGGCGGCGGTTGGTTCGTTGAGTAGGCGGAAGACATGGAGGCCTGCAAGAGTAGCGGCATCTTTGGTGGCTTGGCGCTGTGCATCATCAAAATATGCCGGTACGGTAATCACAACTCCGGATAGTTCATCCCCAAGCGTAAGTTCTGCCCGATTCTTCAAGCTTTTTAAAATTTCGCTTGCAACCTCAACGGGGCTTATTGCGCCAGCAACTGTAAGGATCTTCGGTATGCTGTCTTCGGAGTTAACAAATTCGTTCGTTAGATTTTCGCTGAGTGCGGAGAGTTCTTTGCTGTTTCTTCCGATGAGGCGTTTTGAGGAGATAATTGTGTTTTTAGGGTCGTCAATGCTTGATTGTGCTGCCTTGGTACCGACTGAAATACCGCCTCCGCTGAGATAGCGTACCACGGAAGGTAAGATATGCTGGCCAGTTTCGTCTGTGAGTGTCTTAGCTTCGCCGTTACGGACGGTGGCGATGAGTGAATTAGTAGTGCCGAGATCAATCCCCGCAGCGAATCGTCGTTGATGCGGGGTGGTTGATTGTCCAGGTTCTGAGATTTGCAATAGTGCCATTAATTATTCACTTTAATTCTAGGTCAAGGTCAGATTCAATATGCTCTGCTTGTTCTTGTAGTTTCGAGAAAAACTGAAGCTGTCTGACATCATTAGCAACTTCTTCGATGTCCTCTTTAGCTGCGTTTGTCAGTTTGATGGTAATGTTTGATATGAGTGTTTGCTGTGTATTTTTAATATGTTCGAAAATGTCATTTAGTCGATTAATTGGGTTTGTTGATTTTTGGACTTCAGTCAATGATTCGTGCAATTCCATTTGTTCCATCAGAAAATTAGCTGACATTGGAGCGGCGCCTTGCTCATTGTCGAGGTTTATGCCGCGTAAATAAAGCATGTATTTTGCGCGGGGTAATGGCGATTTTAATGTTTGATACGCATCATTTACCAAGGCGGTTTTCTGAACTGATAATGCGCGCTCTTTTTCGCTGGCATTGGCGAACTTATCAGGATGAATTTTTGCCTGCAAAGCGCGGTATCGAGAAGTCAAATCCTCAATATTCAGCTCGAATGTATGTTGCAAGCCAAAGAGCTTAAAAAAATTATTGTCTTCCATTACTGTATGCGATTAGGCCTATTAGTAGATTATGGTTTATTTTATTGTTGCATGAGAGCAGCATAATGAGTGTGTTTATCTTGCTAAGCTACAGTGTACATTGAATGAAGTTGTTAGGCATTGAAGTGATGTATCAAATTAGTGACCGTATGAAGTTAATTTTTACCGGGAAGAGACTTCGTTGGGGGTAAATTTCCGTCGTTATACAGTTTTTGTTTCACTTACTTATTAGAATTCAATTTTGCTTTATACTGTAAAGCTTTCACCGCAACCACATTCGGCATTAACATTTGGGTTATTAAACTTAAACCCTTCGTTCAGTCCATCTTTTGTAAAATCAAGCTCAGTTCCGTCCAGATAGATCAGACTTTTTGTATCAACGATGATGGTAATGCCATTATTCACAAAAGTGACATCGGTGTCTTCTATTGTATCTGAAAACTCAATGATATATGCCATTCCTGAGCAACCGCTAGGCTTGACGCCTAAGCGCAGGCCTATGCCTTTGCCGCGACTTTTCAAAAACTCTGCGACTCTGTTTGCCGCGGTTGATGTTAATGTAATTGCCATAATGTTTACCTGTGGTTTAATGGGCTGCCCATTGCACGGAATCAAGATCGATTCCTTCTTTATGCATTTCCCATAAAGGTGATAATTCACGCAATTTTTCAACTTTGCTCTGCATCAGCTGGATGGTGTAGTCAATTTCTTCTTGAGTTGTAAAACGTCCGATTGTAAATCTGATAGAGCTGTGGGCTAGTTCGTCATTTCTGCCGATGGCGCGTAAAACATATGAAGGTTCTAAGCTTGCTGAGGTACATGCAGAGCCTGAGGATACGGCAATATCTTTGACGGCCATAATTAATGATTCGCCTTCAATGAAATTAAAACTGATATTTAAGTTTCCTGTGATTCGGTTTTCCATATCGCCATTGATGTAAATCTCTTCCATATCTTTGAGGCCGTTGAGTAGCCTGTCGCGCAACCTACGGATGCGTTCATTTTCGGTGGACATTTCGTTCTTGGCGATCCGGAAGGCTTCGCCCATGCCAACAATTTGATGGACGGCGAGTGTGCCAGAGCGCATTCCGCGTTCGTGTCCTCCTCCGTGCATTTGAGCTTCTATTCTGACGCGTGGTTTTCTGCGTACGTATAATGCTCCCATGCCTTTGGGGCCGTATACTTTATGCGCGGAAAAAGACATTAAATCTACGTCCATGGTCTGTAAATCGATGGCCACTTTGCCGGCGCTTTGTGCTGCGTCGACGTGCAGTAGTACGCCTTTCGAACGGGTTAATTTGCCAATTGCGCCTATGTCTTGAATGACGCCTATTTCATTGTTGACGTGCATGACGGACACTAGGGTCGTGTCTTCTCTTATCGCGCTGGCCAATTTTTTGATATCGACAAGGCCATTTGTCGCAGGTTCTAGATAGCTGACTTCAAAACCTTCGCGCTCTAGTTGACGGCAGCTATCTAAGACAGCCTTGTGTTCTGTTTTATAGGTAATAATATGTTTACCTTTTTTTTGGTAAAAATGTGCAGCGCCTTTAATCGCAAGGTTATCGGATTCAGTTGCTCCCGATGTCCAGACAATTTCTTTGGGATCGGCGTTAATCAGGTCTGCAACTTGCTGGCGGGCTAATTTTATTGCCTCATCGGCCTTCCAGCCAAATTCGTGCGAACGCGAAGCTGGGTTACCAAAGTACTGATCCACGGTTAAATATTCACTCATTTTATCGGCAACGCGGTTGTCTACCGGCGTAGTTGCAGAGTAATCAAGATATATTGGCAATTTCATTCGGGGCTCCATCCAAGTTATTTTATGTTTCTGCTGTCAGAGATCTTGGTCTCAACGCAACAATTTTTATATTTAAAATTTCTATAAACCTATTAATTTCGTCAAGCGTGTTGAATTTGCTCAAGCTTATTCTAATCGCGCCTCGTGCCCACTCTTCTTCAATCCCCATTGCGCGTAAAACATGACTGGGCTGGGTCGACATGCTTGCACAAGCAGAGCCACTTGATACGGCAATTCCCTCAGTGTCAAGAGCCATTAACATTGACTCTCCGTCGATACCTTTAGCGGAAAAAAAAGTGGTGTTGGGTAATTTTTTTTCATGTTCAGAAAAAATTCTGATTTCTGGAATTTTCTTAAGCCTATACTCCAGGTGTTTTTGCAAAAATGAACAGTGTTTAACGTTATCTACTATTTCATTAAAAGCGATTTCCGCTGCGCGTCCAAAACCTACTATTCCTGCTACATTTTCAGTGCCGGATCGATAGCCGCGTTCTTGTTTGCCTCCGTGGATTAGTGGTGAAGGATCCATTAACTTGTCAATAATCAACGCGCCAACGCCTTTTGGGCCATGGATTTTATGCGCGGACACACTCATGGTGTGGCAAAAACTTGCGCTGAAATCAATGTGTATTTTTCCAACTGCTTGTACTGCATCACAATGAAAAAAGCCGCCCGCTTGCCTGACTTTGTGAGCAAAAAAAGGAATGTCTTGGATTACACCTGTTTCATTATTTGCCCACATAATCGCTGTGAGCGCATCATTTGCCCACGACATATCGAAAAATGTTTCTGTATCGATCAATCCTGCTGGAGTAACGGGTAAAGCCGAGGCCTTAATCTGTCTTCTTGCAAGACTTTTTGCTGTGTCGATGATTGACGCATGTTCGATTGCGCTATGATAAAAAACTCGGCAGAGCGAATTTTCAAAGACACTTTTAATGGCCCAGTTATTGGCTTCTGTGCCACCACTGGTAAAAATAACCTGAGAGGGCTGGGCGTTAACTAACTGAGCGATTTGCTCTCGTGCTAAATCGATTGCCCGTCTAGCTTCTCGCCCTAAAGCGTAGATTTCTGATGGATTCCCATATTGCTGTTGCAGAAAGGGAAGCATTGCGGACAGGACTCGCTCATCGAGCAAGGTCGTCGCATTATTATCCAAATAAATAGCCATCTTACGCTCAAAGCAATGCCAATCAGGAATTTAATACACAGCTTGGCCGATACATAAAACCTTAAGCGATGACTTCTTCTCTGCCAGGATCAGAGCCAGGGCTAGGGGACTGTAGTCCACTTGAGTCGATGGTTGACGCTTCAGCGGCGTTGCTAGCAACATTATTGTTGGCGTGATCTTGCTGTTGGCGCAATGCGACCTCTTGAATCTGCCGATTATCGACGAGGTTCCCTAGTGTGATGCCACTCAGGAATTCATATATTCGGCAGCTAAGGTCTTGCCATAATTCGTGGGTCAAGCAAGGCCCGCCGTTGTTACAGTCGCCGCGTCCATCGCATTTAGTGACGTCGATTTTCTCATCGACCGCGGTAATGACTGCAGCGATTGCAATTTCAGAAGCTTCACGACTTAGGCGATAACCACCGCCTGGGCCTCTTGCGCTGTCGACAAGCCCATTTTTGCGTAATTTCGAAAAAAGCTGTTCTAAATAGGACAAGGAAATCCCTTGCCGTTTAGATATCTCAGATAATGTAATGGGGCCATCGGAGCAATTGATTGCTAAATCAAGCATGGCTGTTACAGCATAACGTCCTTTTGTTGTAAGTCTCATAATTAGGCACCTTTGTATTTTTTATATTGTTGGATCGCTCGAAGTGGTCGGTTTTTCGCCTTAACACGTTAGTGTTATATCGTATGAATGTTTCATCCCTAATGTTATTCTCCGACATAATGCGAACAAGTCTTTGCATGGCACTTTTAAGGTACCTGAAAATCTTTGTCGCTCGTGGTATCCGTATAGTTACATTAGTATTAAAATTTTACAAGACTTAGTGTAATTGTCAACTTTTTAACCCTCTAATTCTTGGGCTTATTAGTTTTATTACTGTTAGGTATCGATATTCTCTATGGGATCGTTTTTTCTGACTTTTCATCCGCTTTTGCCATGTCGTGGATTTCACATTCTTTTAAGTCAGGTAGGTCAATATCCTTTACATCTATCCCCATAGATTTCATTGCGTTACACATCGCTTCGATTTTTTTATCCAGCCCGTGAATATGATCTAACATACTATTAACGGCATTCACCATTGGGTCTGGCATGTCGCTGGTTTGACCATAGGAGTCAAATCCCATTTTACGTGCTAGAGCCTCACGTTTAGCGTCACGTTTTACCCTCTTCAGCACCATGCGTCCAGGTACGCCTACAACGGTGGTGTTTTTGGGTACATCATTAACCACGACGGCATTAGATCCGATTCTTGCGCCATCTGCTAAGGTAATGGGGCCTAGCACTTTGGCGCCAGCGCCAACGACAACATTCGATGTTAAAGTTGGGTGGCGTTTGCCCTCTTTCCAGCTGGTTCCGCCAAGTGTAACTCCGTGATATAAGGTGCAGTCATCTCCAATTTCTGCGGTTTCTCCGATAACGACTCCCATTCCGTGGTCGATGAAAAAACGGCGACCAATTGAAGCGCCTGGGTGAATTTCTATGCCGGTAAACCAACGAGACATAGTGGAAAAAACACGCGCCAACCATTTTAGATTGAGGTTCCAAAGTTGGTGACTGAGTCGATGTATTAATAAAGCATGAATTCCAGGGTATGTCGTTAATACTTCAAAGGTATTTCTAGCAGCTGGGTCTCGATCAAAGACACATTTAATATCTTCTTTTATATGTTTGAACATGGTTATTTTCGTTTTGTTTCTTGAGAGTTTTTAATATGAGCGATTTCGTTGTTTATCAAGTCCTGATGTTGTTTTAGCCACGCGTATTTTCTTCCTTGGGCGGCGCTCAATATACCGTGAAGAATGTCGAGCTCTGTATTATCAGGGCGGGCTCGATTAAAAAAACGGCGTAGGCGCTGCTTTAATTTTATATTATTGGGTGGTTTTAAGTAGTGAATCTCGGTGAGTGTTTGCTCCAAATGGGTAAAAAAGGCGTCCATTTTATCAATATTGGAGGCCTTTTTGTTAGTGGCGGCGCTGATGGGCAACTGAATTTTTTCAGTGGCTTGCATTTGGCTAGCGCTCATCATCACTTCATAAGTGATAACTTGTACTGCGGCGGATATATTGAGTGAAGAATATTCTGGATTGGCTGGAATGTGAACTAAGTAAT
>CAZWUO010000185.1:0-7603 GCA_964636675.1 uncultured Ectothiorhodospiraceae bacterium | reverse complement strand
TAAGCTCTTTTATCCTGCTGGCCAGGATAAATATGATCGATAGCCGGTCGCTATTATTTTCTAGTATCATGCCGCCCTGCGCGTCTTTTAATTTTCTTTTTTTTCGGTTGTAATATTTCACCACTGTGTTGAGTTTTAAATGCCTGTGTTTTTTTCAATGCAGCTTTTTTCGATACAGATTTTTTTTCTTGGGTCACTAAACTTAGCTCACCGCGATATTTTTTACCGGTTCCCGCAGGTTGAAATAACGGAATTAAATGTTTTTTGCCGTTCCCAATTAAATGACTACGTCCCTCTTTTTTGAGCGCATCACGCAATAACGGCCAGTTATCCGGATCATGATAACGTAAAAAAGCCTTGTGCAAGCTTCTTTGTTTGTGACCCTTTGCAATAAAAACGTCTTCACTACTGCTATTTACTTTGCGCAATGGGTTTTTTTCGGAATAATACATCGCGCTGGCCGTAGCCATCGGTGAGGGTAGAAAATTTTGCACTTGATCTGCACGAAAGCCATTTTGTTTTAGCCAAACCGCGAGATCAATCATGTTGTTAACCGTTGTGCCAGGATGTGCAGCAATAAAATACGGTATGAGATATTGCTCTTTGTTGGCTTTTTTTGAGAACTTTTCAAATAATTCTTTAAACTGATAATAAGAACCCATGCCAGGCTTCATCATTTTTTCCAGCGGGCCAATCTCCGTATGCTCTGGTGCTATTTTTAAATAACCCCCCACATGATGACTCACTAACTCTTCCACATACTTTGGCGATTCAACCGCAAGATCATAGCGTAAACCAGAAGCGATCAATATTTTTTTAATCCCAGGTAATTGGCGCGCACGTCGGTATAAACGAATAAGAGGATCATGATCGGTATTCAAATTCGAGCAAATATCAGGGTATACACAGGATAACTTGCGACAAGCCGATTCGATGGCGACATCCTTACACGCCAGCCTATACATATTTGCGGTTGGCCCGCCGAGGTCAGAGATGACCCCGGTAAATCCTGGCACGGTATCTCGAATAGTTTCTATTTCTTTGATAATTGATGCGTCTGAGCGACTTTGAATAATGCGCCCTTCATGCTCGGTGATAGAGCAAAAAGTACAACCGCCAAAACAACCTCGCATAATATTAATTGAGAACCGAATCATTTCATAAGCGGGAATATTTTTCCCTTGATAGGCAGGGTGCGGCTGGCGCGCGAAAGGTAATTCAAAAACCGCATCCAGTTCTTTGCTTGTCAAAGGAATGGGCGGTGGGTTAATCCATACTTCGCGTTGCCCATGGCGCTGCACCATGGCCTTGGCATTTCCCGGATTGGTCTCTAAATGCAATACACGAGACGCATGCGCATATAACACCTTGTCTGACTTTACAGCCTCATAAGAAGGCATACGTATACAAACTTTAGACCTGTCAATAGCAGCGAGTTTACGCGGGGTAAACTGCATTCGCTGGGTACCATCTTTGACATTCACTCGATGCGGATTATCGTTATTTTCTGGCAATTCGCTGTAATCAATCGCGACATAAGTCGCAGGCACTTCCTTTAATAAACATGCCGTACCACGAATATTATGCATTGCCGCAATATCTTCACCCTTTGCTAAACGCTGCGCAATTTCAATTATCTGACGCTCAGCATTGCCAAACACCAGCAGATCTGCTTTGGCGTCCATCAATACCGAACGCCGAACTTTGTCAGACCAATAATCAAAATGCGCGATACGCCGTAAACTCGCCTCAATCCCACCGATAATCAATGGAACATCCTTATAAGCTTCGCGGCAACGCTGAGAATAAACTAATACGGATCGATCAGGCCGTTTCCCCCCTTCTCCATTCGGCGTATAGGCATCGTTCGAGCGAACTTTTCGATCAGAGGTATAACGATTCACCATCGAATCCATGTTTCCGCCCGTCACCCCAAAAAATAGATTGGGTTTCCCTAGACGTTGAAAATCATCCGCCGAAGACCAATCAGGCTGGGCAATAATACCTACCCTGAATCCTTGTGCCTCCAATACACGACCTATCACCGCCATACCAAAACTGGGGTGATCCACATAAGCATCACCCGTCACCAAAACAATATCGCAAGAATCCCAACCTAGGGCGTCCATTTCGGCGAGCGACATTGGCAAATAAGGGGCTATACCAAAACGACTCGCCCAGTATTTTCGGTAAGAAAATAAAGAAGGTACTTTTAACATCTGAGATCCGGGTGGTTACTAGTCACTAACTAACAGTGGATGGCTTTGCAAATTGTTTATTATAACAAAAATCCCGTTATTCTTCTTACGGCATGCTAAGCAAGAGGTCGGGTAATATAGCGCTGACTCAGTGCAGGAATCTGCTATGAAAGTAGTGCAAGTTTATCCTTTAAATAAAACTCAATAAAACGCTCAGCCATCGCATCTAAGACGCCAAATTTAATCCCATGACAATATGCCGGCGCGCCAACATCATTCGTCAGGTCTTTTCTTATATATCTGATTTCACACGATAATTTCACTACAGCACTTGACGGATTAGGATGTAACTCGATACAAAAAGTCTCTCCAATCGTACCCAGTCTGGAATTTGACACCAAACATGCGCCTTTTTGACTTAGATCCAGGATTTTTACCGGAAATGCATTTTCACCATCCGTCATCGTCAAATATAGCTCAGGAGGCGTCGATACACGATGCTCACGCCGGGTCATTTTAAAATCTATACTGGTTGGCGACTTTATTAAGAACTGATTATCACCTTTGTTTGCAAACTCCATAATTTTGCTATGAAAAGTAAAAGCATTTTGACCGTTATAATAACGAATAGTCACGTGCTTTGCAGTCTCCACATTGACCGGCATTGGATTTTTAGCGCTGAGCCGTAATATTTGCCCCTCTGCGTAACCACGAAAAACGGCAGGGATACAATAATGAATATTGCCGTCAACGATCTCAATACTCATTGGGTCACCGCTTGAAAAATAAACTTCGTTTGCCTGCATATCATCCCACCTAACTTTAACAGCTTGAAAACACTGCAATAACTTATTGATTAGTATAAATTTTATGTTTCATATTTATCCCTATTGTCGACGAGAAAAATTTTTTCTTTAGCCACAAGTGGCTAATAACTCAGCTCAGGTATCTCGCTAGAAAACATTTTTTTGCTTGAAATACCTTTTTTAACCAAGTGTTAATATTCTGCTGGAATAATGCGTGCTTCAATTGATAGAGGCGCTAGCCACTTTAGCCCGTTAGCGTATTTCCACGAGATGTCAGGAGGTTTACCATGTTTCAGTTGACAAAAACTCTGCGTAGCTCGAACCAAGAAAATTCAAAACACACGGCTAAGATTGACGATGAAAGCATGAATTTAGAGGCTTTTGCAGGCGATACTTGGCTGATCAATCAATTAATCGAGCTACAAACATTAAAAGAAAACAGCACATCTGTATAACCCTCGCCCCCAAGCCTATCTAGGTTATCAATATTTCCCGCTAGGATTACCGAGGAGACTTAGATACAATCCGTGTTTAACCATACAAGGCGGTCTATACCGCCTTTTTTATTGTGCGACACCGGATAGGAAAAACTTCATACGTGAAACGTCAACAGACCCTAATTACCACTGAACAAGAATTGCAAAATTTCTGTCAATCTATTCAGCATAGTGAGTTTCTCGCTATTGATACTGAGTTTCTACGCGAGCACACTTATTATCCCGAACTGTGTTTAATTCAAGTTGCCAATCAAGATCACGCGATGTGCATAGATCCGATTTTGCTCAAAGATTTAAACCCTTTAAAAGAACTTTTTTTTTCACCCAAAATAACGAAAGTATTACATGCGTGCAAACAAGATATGGAAATTTTTTTGCAGCTCTGGGGAGAAATTCCTACGCCTATTTATGACACTCAGATAGCGGCCTGCTTGTTAGGGCAAGCAGACCAAGTAGGCTACGCCAAACTGGTAGAAGACATGCTGGGGATTAACTTATCCAAGAGTCAATCAAGAACCGACTGGAGCAAGCGCCCACTCACTGATGCCCAACTTTCCTATGCCCTCGCAGACGTTACACATCTCGCCGAACTCTATCCTCTGCAACACGCTAAACTGGAAGCGCTTAACCGTCTTGAATGGTTAACTGAGGACTTTGATTTATTAGGCACCAGCGATAATTACACCGCTAATCCACAATTGATGTGGAAAAAGCTCAAAGGCATACAAAAGCTCAGACCCGCACAATTGGTTTATGCACAACAGCTCGCCGCGTGGCGCGAAACGACGGCTATAAAAAACAATAAACCAAGAAGACATATTGTAATGGACGAAGCCATTATCGATATCGTCAAAATGATGCCTCAATCAATAGCAGACCTGGAAAATATTCGCAGCATTAGCCCAACGTTCAGAAAACGTTATGCCTCATCCGTATTAGCCGAATTAGCATCTGCGGTCAGTATTCCACAAGAACTTTGGCCCACATCTAAAAAGTCACTTAAACCCACAAAAACCCAAACCGTCGTCATTGATATTTTAGATGGAATTCTTAAACACGAGTGTTATAAATATTCGATTAACCCCAGCAGCCTATGCAGCAAAAAAGAATTACAAGCTCTGCTCGCAGGTAAAACAGATTTAGACATTTTGAGCGGATGGCGATACAAACATGCGGGCGAAGCCTTGGTCAACTTTATCGAAGGAAGAACCAATATTCAAATGGTAGCGGGAGAACTTAAATTTTTCTCTAAAAATTCTTAGGAATCACTCGTAGTAGCGACAACCTAAAAAAACAATTCAGCCATCCATAAACGTAACCGAAAACCAAACTCCGTGGTATACCCCACCTCCACATCATAAATCTCATTATTCGCACCGACGACAAACGTCGTCGGATACGCATTGACACCAAACGCTTTTGCCAAAAGACCGTGCTCATCTGGCAACACCGGAACCGTAATGCCACGCTGGCTAACCGCCGCCGTAAGCTCCTGAGTCGTGCCTGATTGACTTGCTACCGCAACCACCGGAAAGTCTTTGGCTAAATTATCGATACTTTTTTGCTCTAGGCGACAAACCCCACACCATGTCGCCCAGAAATGAACTAACATCGGCCGCTCATTCATTGTCGCTAGCGAAAAAAACTGGCCGTCTAATAAATACCCATTAAGTGGGGGTGCAACTCCGCTAGGCGCATTTCTCGCGTGATAATATTGCACCGCTTGGTAAACGGCTAATACAATGACAATATTTATTAACCAGCTTTTCCAGTGTTTTTTTATAAACACAACCTAACTCCTGGGCTTTGCATTACCCTACCGTCGCCAACGATGAAATTTTTCCACCCACGACAATAGCTTCTCTGGTTTATGGTTTTTCTTCCAAACCCCCGCCGCATATTTATTCGCTTCCGCGAGTGTCGGATAAATATGAATAGTGCCTAGTATTTTATTCATGCCGAAACCATGCTTCATTGCCGCGACATATTCCGCAATCAACTCACCGGCATGATGCCCAACGATGGTCACACCAAGAATTTTATCTTTACCTGGCGGGGTCAGAACTTTCACCAACCCATGCGCTTCTTCATCGGCAATCGCACGATCAAGGTCATCAATGCCATAAGTTGTCACTTCGTATGCGATGCCTTTTTCATTCGCCTCAAGCTCATTCAATCCTACGCGTGCAACTTCCGGATCGGTATAAGTCGCCCAAGGAATAACCGAATAGTCTACCCTGAATTTTTTAAACGGACTAAAAAGCGCATTTACGGCGGCATACCATGCTTGATGTGCTGCAGTATGCGTAAACTGATAAGGTCCGGCAACATCGCCGCATACAAAAATATTCGGAAAATTAGTGCGCAAAAAGTCATCCGCCGCTATTGTACCCGCCTTGCTAATCTCTACCCCCAAACCTTCTAAACCAAAGCCTTTTACATTTGCCTTTCTACCCAAGGCGAGCAATATCTGATCGAATTCTAATATATGCTCTTCCCCATCAACAATACATATCGCCTTATTCCCTTCTGCGCCTTGCTCTATTCTGATCAGATTATGCTGCAAACAGACTTTCATGCCTTCGGCGCGAAACTTATGCGCAACCATATCCGAAATCTCGGCGTCCTCGCGCAACATAATACGCGCATCCCGCTGCACCAAAGTAACAGCAACACCTAAGCGATTAAATGCCTGTGCGAGTTCGCAACCGATGGGGCCGCCACCCAAGACTAATAATCGTTTGGGTTGCTCGCGTATTTCCCAAATCGTATCTGACGTAAAATATTCGATTTGATCAAGACCAGGAATATCCGGCACAAATGGTCTAGCCCCAGTTGCAACAATGATATTTTTCGCCGTTAATACCTTGCCATTAACTTCTACCTCGTAAGGCGAGCGAATCATTGCCTCACCGGTAATAACATCGACGCCTAAACCTTGATAGCGCTCGACGGAATCATGCGGTTCTACCGTTTTGATAACACGCTGCACACGTTGCATCACATCGGCAAACTCAAACTCCACATCCATCTTCTTAAAACCAAACTCCGTCGCACGGTTTGCATAAGAAATCATCTTCGCGGATCGAATCAGTGCCTTACTCGGCACACATCCGGTATTTAAACAATCACCGCCCATTTTATGCTTTTCAATCAGTGCAACTTTTGCTTTTACCGCGGCGGCAATATACGAAGAAACCAAACCAGCGGAACCGCCGCCGATCACTATAATATTAAAATCAAATGATTTTGGTTTTTTATATCCCTTATATACTTTTTTGGTTTTTATCATTTCTATCATTTTTTTTGACAACAATGGCATGATGCCGAGCAATGCAAAAGAAAGAATCATCGCCGGGGATAAAATCCCAGACAACGAATCAAGCGCTCCCAATTGAACCCCAGCGTTAACAAATACAAGAGTACCGGGAAGCATACCTAATTGACTCACGAAAAAATATTGCCATACACGAATTCGCGTCACACCCATTAATAAATTAATCACAAAAAATGGAAAAATTGGAATCAGACGTAGTGTGAACAAATAGAAGGCCCCGTCCTTTTCCATGCCTTCATTAATCGGTGCCAATTTATCTTTGAACTTCGTTTGCACATAATCTCTTAATAAAAACCGCGACACTAAAAAAGCGAGCGTCGCTCCTATAGTACTAGCGAATGAAACCGCAACAGTACCGATAGCAAGACCAAATATAGCACCACCCAATAAAGTCATAATAACCGCACCCGGCAGTGAAAGTGCAGTCACCAAAATATAAATAGCGACGTAGGCGCTAATCGTCAACAGCGTATTTTGCGTATAAAAAACATCGAATACTTCGCGTTGTTGCTGAATGTATTCCAAGGTAAAATATTGTCCGAGATCAAAAACAAAAAAAGCGCTTATTAATGCTGCGAATATCAATAATACCGCGCCCTTGACTAACTGATTACCCATTCGTTATGCCTTTATTAAAAGTTGATAAAAACCCAGCGATCAAAATAATTTCTGGTTTTTTTAATGTTTTTTCAAATAATTACGAGTATATACCCGTGGAGTTATAGATTTAGGCCTTATTACACGCTCTATTCCTTCCATGACTTC
>CAZWUO010000184.1:0-7613 GCA_964636675.1 uncultured Ectothiorhodospiraceae bacterium | reverse complement strand
GAGGATTATTTGGCGTCACCTTAGTGGGCCAAACTCACGCATTAAAGTACGCTATCCACTCATCGTCACATTGACTATCGTTATGAGTAGCCAGAGCATACACGTGTGGGCAGACGCAAGTTATGACCATCGAATAACCCGTCTCACACCTCATATTCCTTATTACCACCCGATAACCGCTAAAGCCTTACTCAGACGCTACGGTTTTGTTGACGCGAGTATTCAACGCGAGCATCGCAGTATGAATTTGTCTGCTCAAACGGGTGTTTTAAACTATCCATTACAAGCGATGCGATGTAAGCCAAACCAAGATCAGCCACTCAATACACTCGTCATCATGGTAGATTCTTGGCGACATGATGTGCTTGGAAACGCAGTAACCCCTAATCTCCATCAATTTATCCAAGATTTTCCCGTACAACAGTTTACCCAGCATCACAGCGGGGGCAACTCCACTCGAACAGGCGTGTTTAGCTTTTTTTACGGTTTACCTGCTACGTATTGGCAACAAATGTACGGTAACCAAACGGCACCTGTATTGATGAATGAACTGCAGAAAAATAATACTGAGATTACTGCATTTGCGAGTGCAACCCTGGCGCGGCCTTCATTTGATCGTACCATTTTTAGCAATGTGCCGAATCTCCGACTGTCTTCTCAAGGACAAGAACCGTGGCAACTCGACGAGCATTCACTCAAAGACTGGTTTAACTTTTTAGATAATAGAAGCAGTCAGTCCAGCTTTTTTAGTTTTCTATTTTTGGATGCGGTACATGGCAATAGTATGCCACCGGATTACCCAAAAATTTTTCAACCTTTTCTGGAACGAGTGGATCATATTTCGCTAAATAATGACTATGATCCGCAGCCTTATTTTAATCGCTATAAGACCTCGGTGCATTATGTAGACAGTCTACTAGGTAAAGTATTTAATGATTTAAAACGGCGAAATCTATTTGCAAATACGATTGTTATTGTTACGAGTGACCATGGTCAAGAATTTAATGAAAATAAAATGAATTACTGGGGACATGGTAGCAATTTTACTGCCCACCAAACCCAAGTACCTTTTCTAATGTATTGGCCAGGACAAGACGCCCAGCAATACGCTCACAAGACCAGCCACCTAGACGTAGTGCCAACGCTAATGCAAGATCTCTTGCAATGTGAAAATTCGATTGCAGATTATGCCAGTGGAGTACACCTTAAACAATCAGGAGCACGTGACTGGTTAGTCATCGGTAGTTATATCAACTATGCCATCGTAGAGGACGACAGAATAACCGTGAGCTATCCAACAGGGCATTATGACATCCTGGGCTTGGATAACCGGGTTATTAAGGGGGCACAATTAAGGCCTAAAATAATTAAACAAGCACTCGATGAAATGGTGAAGTTTTCCAAGCCATAACGATATAAAGTTTCCATCAATGGCGTTTTTTTGCCGTGGGTAGAGTGGGTGGGCACGTATAGGCTGTGCCCATGCTGCAGATTAAAACGATTTAGGATGCAGTTAATGCAGCCCAACCTTCATCAGGTTTAAACATCGATCCATGTGACGATTCTAATTTTGTAAGCCCTTCTATGAATTGATTATAGCCTTTGGTATTTGCGTAGTTTAATGGCCCTCCGCGAAAAGGCGCAAACCCGGTGCCAAAAATAATGCCTGCATCAAGTAGTTCAGCGTTATCAACGACGCCCTCACGCAAACATGCAACAGCTTCATTAATCATCCGGCCCATCATCCGGTCTACCATTTCCTCACTCGGTGCTTGATCAACTTCAGACTTGGATTTGGCTTTTTTGCCCTTGTTATAGTGATAAAAACCTTGGCCGCTCTTAACACCAAGCTGTCCGGTGTCCACCATCGTTTTTAAGCTACGTGGTACTTCGACATCTAAGTTTTTGGATAAAATTTCTGCGACATGTAAACAAATATCTAAGCCGACTGTATCCGCTAAATGCAGTGGCCCCATCGGCATACCAAAATTTAGCGCAGCTTGGTCTATCGTTTTAGCAGGTATTCCTTCTTCCTTCATTTTTACGGCTTCGAGCATATACGGCATTAAAACACGATTGACCAAAAATCCTGGGCCACTTTTAACCGGGATGGGTAACCGATCGATTTGTGCGGCAAACTCAGTGGTTTTTCGAGCGATATCTGCATCCGTATTTTTACCCGATACAATCTCAATCAAGGGCATTTGTGCCACGGGATTAAAAAAATGCAGGCCGACTAAGCGCGAGGGTGTATCCAGCGTCATGCACAGTTCCTCAAGTGGGATACTCGACGTATTCGTCGTTAACAAAGCGTCTTTTTTCATCCTTGGCTCTAGTTCTTTAAATAAGGCTTGTTTTGCTTCGATATTTTCAATAATCGCCTCAATCACAACATCTGCCTTAGGTATGCCTGTTCCGTTGATATCTGGTAACAACCTATCCATGGCTGCTGTGACCAATAACGGATTGCGCAATTTACGCGTAAATAATTTATAAGCTCTTCCTATTGCTTTACCGATAACCTCAGGGCTACGATCTTGCAGGGTGACTTGCAGACCTTGCAATGCACACCAAGCGGCAATATCACCACCCATCACACCTGCACCAATCACATGAACATGTTTTGCCTTAAAAGACTTATTAACTAAATTGCCTTTGCCCAGTGTTTTGAGCCTATCTCTTAAAAAGAATACACGAATGAGATTTTGCGCAGTATCGCCCATGATCAATTGAGCTAAGGATTTAGCTTCATGTTGTAACATTGAACTGGGTTTATCGAAGTAGCTTGCCCAAAGGTCAATAATCGCATAGGGCGCAGGATAGTGCTCTTGACGGGCTTTTTTTGCAACTTTTTTGCGCATCATTTTGGCCAACATGGGACGTACTAACGTATGATTGCTTAATTTCTGGAAGCTCGAAGGTTTATGTTTTTTCGCTCTTTCCATAATCAACTTGATAGCCGCTGACTTGAGGTGGCGTGTTGGTACCGCATAATCAATAGCACCAATGCGTTGCGCTTTTTTTGCAACCAGGGGTTTACCGGTTAACATTAAATCCATGGCTGCCGGTGCACCAATTAACCGTGGTAAACGAACAGTTCCACCAAAACCTGGGTGTATGCCGAGTTGTACCTCGGGCAAACTAAGGCGTGTCTTGGGGCCATCATCGGCAATCCGATAATCACAGGCTAATGCGAGCTCAAAACCTCCCCCCATACAAAAACCATGAATCAATGCGACGGTAGGGCAATTTATGGCTTCAATACTATCCATTATTTTTTGGCCACGTAAAATATGCTTTTCCGCTTGCTGGGAGTCCTTAACCTCAAGAAACTCTCTCACGTCAGCACCCGCTATAAAACCATTGGGCTTATCCGAAACAAACACCATTCCAACGGGTAAAGTATTTGTGGTATAAGTTTGTAAAATGTCTTCAAGTTCTTCGAGAACCGCAACATTCAAAACATTGGTCGTAGAATTCGCCTGGTCTAGATGCAACCATAGAACACCTTCAGAATCGGTATTCGGTTTCCAATGTTTATACTTCAGGTTTTCGTTTTTATCATTCTTGGCTTGTGTGTTAGTTTTTGAATGTGTGTTTGTAATAGTATCGTTCATATTTACTCCGCTATCCGTTCAACCAACATTGCACCACCTTGACCGCCCCCAATACATAAACTCGCAATGCCACGCTTTGTTTCCGTGCGTTTAAGCGTATTCAATAAATGCAGAACGATTCGAGCACCACTCGCGCCAACTGGATGTCCAATACTAATTCCACCACCATCAACATTTAGGCGCTCTGAATTGATTTCTCCCAAGGCTTTATCTAAGCCTAGTTCTTGCTGACAATATGCATCACTTTTCCATGCCTCAACACAGGCGATAACCTGGGCAGCAAAGGCTTCGTTGATTTCCCAATAGTCAATATCATCGATTTTTAAGTTATTTCGAGTTAACAGAGGTGCCATTGCGTGCGCTGGCCCTAAACCCATTTGAGCAGGGTCGATACCCGCCCATTGGGTATCGATGACACGACCTAATATCGGCAAATCAAACTCTTTTACCGCCTTTTCACTCGCGAGAATAAGCAGTGCTGCTCCATCCGTTACTTGCGCACTATTCCCCGCAGTGACTTTGCCAAACTTGCGATCAAAAACCGGTTTGAGCTTGGCGAGCTTGGCGATATCCGAATCTGCGCGCACACCGTCATCCGCTTGATAAAACTTACCGTTGCGACTATATACCGTTTCGATTTCATCAAAGTAGCCCGCCGTTTGTGCCGCTGCAAGGCGATGATGGCTTTGCACTGCAAACGCGTCCATCAGACTACGAGTAATATTAAATCGATAAGCTAAGTTTTCTGCGGTTTGTCCCATTGACAAACCCAAGACCGGATCGGTCAAACCTTTTAATAAGCCGATCACTGGTTTTAAATGCTTGCCGCGTAACTTGGCAAAAACGGCTATTTTTTGCAATGGTTTTTTCGCACGTGTTAAATCACCCAGCCAATTTACCATTAACTCATTTAACAATACGGGACTGTGGCTCATTGCCTCAACACCACCTGCCAATACGAGATGTGAACGCCCTGATGCAATATTCGTTGCGGCACAGTCCAGCGCTTGCAGGCCAGAGGCGCAATTTCGTTGTACGGTCCACGCAGGCACTTGAACACCACAGCCAAGACGCAACGACAATACCCGCGCTATATTGGTCTCATCAGGGCTTGGAGATACACATCCTACAATCACTTCGTCAAAATCTGTAGCTGCAAAATTTTGTTGCGCCAACAACGCCTGAGCAACCGAGGTTGCTAGATTTGCCGCGGTAAACGGTCCGGTTTTACCTTTGGCTTTTAAAAACGGAGAGCGCGCACCATCAACAATATAAACGGGTTCTCCGGGTAAACTCGTACTAGCTGCCGCCATTTTTTTGTTCCTCGCGGGTAGGGTTTAATTCCTTAGGGGTACAACCACTTGTCGGTTTTATATTTGACACAAAATCATCCTTGCGCGTAATTTTAAACGCATTAGCTGCAAAATCATCAACGGTGATAATCTCCGTTCTTAGCTTATAATAAACACTCATTTTTTCCGCTTCGTCAGCAGTGATAATATTTTTCTCTTGCGCTTGAATAATCAGTTGGTCAAAATTATTTCCAAATAATTCATTTTGTTTTTTAGCACGATTAATTTTCTTTTCAATCTTATCGGCTGCATCGACTAATAACAGAGCTGCTTCCATACGGCCTACAGCCTCGTTATGGCCGCGCGCTACAAACACGCCAGCAGTGAGTCTATCACGGCGCTCACCGCGCTCTAACAAAGCACGTGCGACGCGGCGACCTGTTTCATCGTTGGGTTTTGCAAAGCGCCGTCCTAATGGGAACATCGTATAATATAAAATCTTTGCAATAATTCGATTTGGAAAATTCCGGCAAATCCCAAACAGTGCTTCCTGAATATTATACAAACAATCTTCAACCGCCCACCTCAAAAAAGGTAAATCTTTCTCCGGCTGCCCTTGTTCTTCAAAGCGTTTTAATGCCGCTGAAGCAAGAAATAACATGCTCAGCACATCTGCGAGACGGCCTGATATTTTTTCCTTGCGCTTTAACGCACCACCCAGCGTTAGCATTGCACAATCTGCAACGAGTGCAAAAGCTGAGCTAAAACGGGTTAGGTGCTTAAAATATATTTCAGTAGGGCCAGTAACCGGAGCCTCGACAAATCGAGAACCGCTCAATCCCATCAACAGAGTACGTACGTAATTCGCCATAATGAAACTAACATGCCCCGAGAGAGCGCTGTCAAAATCCTTAGATGCCGCATAGTTATCAGGGTTCTTCGCCGCATTCATTTCTTTTAATACATACGGATGAGAGCGTATTGCACCTTGTCCAAAAACGATCAGGCTTCGGGTTAAAATATTTGCACCTTCAACGGTAATGCTAATAGGAATCGCATGATAAAGCTTGCCTAATACATTATGTGGTCCCAAACAAATAGCTGAGCCACCCTGAATATCCATCGCATCATTAACTGCTTTGCGCATCATCTCGGTCAAATTGTATTTTAATATAGCAGATATGACCGATGGGCTTTCGCCGTCATCGAGAGCACTCAAGCCCATATTACGTGCTGCATCCATCATATAGGCATAGCCACCAATGCGGGCCAGGGGTTCCTCAATGCCTTCAAAATAGCCAATAGGGGTATTGAATTGTCGCCGAATACGCGCATAGGCACCCATGGTGCGCGCTGCAAACTTAGCCCCGCCAACACTCAATGCAGGTAAAGAAATGGTTCTACCGGCGGCGAGACATTCCATTAACATGCGCCAACCCTGGCCTACGCGGTCGACCCCACCGATCAACATCTCCATAGGAATAAACACATCTTTACCCGAATTAGGCCCATTCTGGAAACCGATATCCAAGGGATGATGCCGCCGGCCAATAACGACACCCTCGTGATCAGTGGGAATTAATGCGAGGGTAATCCCTAAACGCTCGCCTTTTTCAAGCAAGTTTTTAGGATCATAAAGTTGAAAAGCCAGCCCCAAAATGGTCGCTACGGGTCCTAATGTAATATATCGTTTATCCCAGGTAAGGCTTATCCCCAGAACATCTTTTTGACCTTTATATTCCTGGCGACAAACAACACCCATGTCGGGAATCGAACTCGCATCACTGCCTGCTTCCGGACTTGTCAACGCAAAGCAGGGTACATCATCACCGATTGCAAGGCGTGGCAAATAATGGTTTTTTTGCGCTTCGGTTCCATAACGCAATAAGAGTTCCGCAGGCCCCAGAGAGTTAGGCACCATCACCGAAACGGCCGCTGCGCAGCTACGGCTTGAAATTTTCAACACGACATCAGAATGTGCTTTAGCAGAAAACCCTAAGCCACCATATTCTTTGGGAATAATCATCCCAAAAAATTTATTTTTCTTAATGAATTCCCATACGTCCTCAGGTAAATCATTAAGTTCCGTGCTGATCTTCCAGTCATCGAGTTTGTAACATAACTCTTCAACCGTGTTATCAATAAACTTTTCTTCTTCTTCGGTGAGTTTCGCAGCATCATAGGCTAATAACTTGTTCCAATCGGGTGATCCACTGAATAATTCACCATCCCACCAGACGGTACCTGCATCCAAAGCCTCTTGCTCGGTTTGCGACATTGCAGGTAATAATTTTTTGTATAACGATAAGATACGATTGCTTATTAATAATCTACGTAATGGAGAAATCCCGCTTACGATGGCTGATATTCCAAAGATTATCCAAATCAGCTGCATGACAATAGAACCATCGTCGGCCATCAACGAGAACAGAAAAAACAGCGCCGCAAGACCAATAATCCATTCCATGCGTGAAGAACGTCGATAAGCAAGAAAACCTGCAAAAACTAAAAAAAACAACAAAGATAACATTGGTTACACGCTCCTTAATTGTGTCGCTAATGTATGACGGATGATCGTACTTTTTCGTATGGGTGACACGCATTTATAGTTGCTATTTTATATGCAAATTCACATGCAAAGCGCTATCGCTAACTCCAATTTTGATTGTGGCGTGTAATAATGGGGTGAGAGTCGAACGCCACC
>CAZWUO010000183.1:0-7630 GCA_964636675.1 uncultured Ectothiorhodospiraceae bacterium | reverse complement strand
CCAAATTTGTGATTGTCACCGATGATGATATTAACGTGCGTGACTGGAAAGATGTCATCTGGGCGATGACGACGCGCATGGATCCGGCGCGTGATACGACGATGATAGAAAATACGCCGATTGATTATCTTGATTTTGCATCTCCCGTTTCTGGCTTAGGTTCTAAGGCAGGGTTTGATGCGACCAATAAATGGCCAGGAGAGACGACTCGGGAGTGGGGGCAGCCGATCTTAATGGATGACGCGGTAAAAAAACGCGTGGATGAGATGTGGAGCAGTCTGGGTATTGTATAAGCAAGGTACTCCTATTTTCAGTCGTGGTTTTGAGACAGTATTGACGCGAAAATGTGATGTGCTGCGCAGAATCACTTTTTTGCAACAGGAATTCGTCAAAGGTTTTGCTATTATTTCAAGGTGATTTCCGGTAAGTTTTCACTCGTTTTTCACTTTTGCAGTGGAGAATACAAAGATGCCATTTTATCTATTATTGATGCCTGAGAAACCGACTTTGTTTTGATGGCATCGTCTGTGCAGTATCCAACCGTTTAATTCTCTGGCTGTGATGTGATATACCCTAGCAAGTGAATAGGTTGTTGCACGCTAGAGGGGCGTCATTTAGGCCACGACAGTGTATTAGCAATAAGCAAAATTAAAAAAATAAGGTGTGTGCTCAAAGAAGCTTTTGTTTCGGCTCGAGCAGGCCCCCAAGGAGATGAGGTAAAAAAAATGAGATTAAGCAAATTATGGGTCGTTAGTTGTTGTTTGCTGACGGTAGGGTGTCTTAATAAAGATGGAGCTGAAGACAACCTCGTTGGCACGGGGCAAGCCCAACCGGTTGCCTCTGCAGTTAAATTATCGGATGACGAATTCAGTGGTTTAACACCGTTGCAGCAATATCAAGTCGCCAATAAATTAGCGGCTACGCTCTACAAAGGTGTGCCAGCGGATGAGTTTTTTGATCTAGGGCGCGGCATTGATAATTTAAAAGTGGATGGCGGTAAAAACTATCTTTCAAAAACGCGTGAAAAACTCACTGAAAGATTGAGTGGTGAAAAGCTCGAGTTTTTTAGAAAAGCGATTAAGACACGGCATGAGTTTAACGGCAATATCACGCGTGAAATCGCGGCAAAACCTCTTGCGACCATACGTGAATTCCCTATTAGTCGTGATCTATTTGAAGCATGGATGGCTTACACTTTAACGAATACCATCTTATTTTCTCCAGCAGAAGAAATTGATTCGGCAGATTATGTGGATGTGCAACGGATTTATGGTGGTTTGGTTAATGCCATGAGTCAAGATGTGAGCATTCGAGATATCATTCTTACGCATCAGAAGTCGCAAGCGAATTGGCGGCGTTTTAGATCACCCGAAGATAATACCCGAGAAATGATCGAAATATATCTCGGCCTATTTGATCGGGATGAAGATGTGCCTAAAGCATCTATCGCGTGTAAAAACTGGTATCTTACTGACGATGCCGAGGGCTATCAGTTGATTATCGATTATAGCAATGCGAATACAGACCCACAGCTGGTATTGGATCAGTGGGTAACAAGTTGTGAAGATTTTTACGAATTGATCGCTAGTCATTCCTTGGTTATTCCGCGTATTACCACCTTTTTAGTCGATCGGTTTTTCCCCAATGCGAGTGCGGATCAGCGCGCAAATGTGGTTCAAGATATTGTGGCCGCTAATCCAGTGAGATTTCAAGATATCTTTTTGGCGATCATTTTTTCCAAGGAATACCTACTGCAAAATGAAAAAGCCAAAAGTTTTGAAGAAACTTTTTTTAATCTGGCTGAGCGTACTCAGTGGGAAAGTGAAACACGATTCATGCGTGATCTGGTGAATACTGATTTAGGAGTGACTCAGCCTACGCTGAGCAAAATGGGTCAGCCTGCTATGCGACTCAAGCTCGGTCGATTTAGAGATCAACCTTTAGACTCACTCAGTTTTGCTACTTATCATTCTGCGGTACGTGATCGGCTGCTCGCTAAAACGGTAAATTCTTGGGGGGCGTGGGATAACCGATTTACTTCAATTGGTGATTTTTTTGAGCTAGATGAATATATTCATTACTTATTTATTTCGGTCGCTGCGAGAAAAGCAACGGATCAAGAAATTCAAGCGCTCACCGGTGTCATCGAAGCGGAAGGGGAAACGGGCAAAACGAATCAAACGAGAATAGTGCTGGATTATCTTTCTCGGTTACCCGAAATATACTTTTATAATGCAATGAATTAGGAGGAAAAGTCCATGAAAAGAAGAGATTTTGTAAAATCAATGGGCCTTTTCGGAAGCGCCGTATTAATTCCATCAATGTTAGGTGGTCGCGGTTTAATTTCTGATGCAAGCGCTCTTGGTGTTTCACAACGCAAACTGATTAATGCACGCGCTTTTGTAGTGGGCGAAGTTGATTATGTAAAGCCCACTGTTATGCCGCAAGTGATTAATATATTTTTATATGGTGGGCCCTCGGAGCTTGGTGGCAACCTCACTAATATCCGAGAAATTAATGAGGGTTCATCTAACAAATATGATACTGCTTTGGTCACAGATGAGGGAGCATTTGGCGCAAGCGTGACCCACAATCAATTTTGGGGCGGGGGTGCCAATGGTGCGGGCGGTGAAGTGATGGAAGATATGGTTGTCAGAGGGCGCCTAACCGTATTGCGCACACTTTATCGAACGATGGATGACTCAAGAGCACATCGACCGAGTATTTTTTCCAACCTAACCGGTTTGATGGGCGTTGCAGATGATCGTCCGGGTATTGCGACAAACCTAGCGTCAGTGCTGGCGGCGAACAATGTGATTTCTCCAGACGCTATTTTTCCCTTTGTAACCTTCGAAGGCGATTCGGTTGTGTTTAATCGAGGGGATACTTTAGCTTCGCAAAACCTAAAGGCGATATCATTGGATAAGGATTTAAATAATCCTTATAAGCGAAATATTAATTCGACCCTCAGCTCAGAGCAAGACGAGATTATCGAAGCCTTGGCGCAAACGGTGGCAAACGCAGGTGGTAGCCAATACCTAAAAGTCAATGATGCATTTGCTAAACGCAAAGAAATTGAAGTATTCATCAATGATTTGGATGACCGCATCAATACGGATAACCAAATGCCTCTTGATCCTGATTTTGTGGCAACTGCGGAAAACCCTACGGCGTCGCGTCTAGAATATCCGAACACAAATTTTGGCCGACGTTTGCGTGCGGCGGTTAATTTGTTGATTGGTAATCCCGATACTTTATTTGTGAGTTTAGGCAGTGGCGGCCTCGGTGGATGGGATGATCATGATTCAGCTTTAGAGGATTATCCTGGAAAACTTAGAAATCTGATGAATGCCTTGAATATCGCTACCAAACATTTAGAAGCAGAGGGTAGAGCTAACGTCATTATTAATGTTTATGGTGATTTTGGGCGTAATGCTCATCTTAATGATTCTATGGGCTGGGATCACGGAAATAATCAAAACCTGTTTACTGCGGGCGCAAATCCAAATGCGGCGAGTATTACAACAGGCGGTGTTGCTGGCCATGCATTGGGTAAAATAATAGGCAAGACGGAGAGTTATTTTGAAGGTTCTGTGCGCCAATATACGCGCCCAACGCAAGATAGTTATTCCGCCCAACCTTTTGCGGTGGCTTCAACGATTTATCAAGATTTTGGTATTCAAAATCCGCAAATAATGACGGACAATATTGATCCAATTGATTTTGTCAGTCCTGCTAATGAATGGACGCAACCACCGCCACCACCCGCTGAATAAATATTGCGACTGGCGGATTATCAACTTGATAATTCGCCAGTCTTTTGGGTTTGCAAGTCTGTTTTACTCGTCGTGTTTACGGGATTTAAAAGACAATACGATATTCCACATCTTGTGCGGCTAGGAAGTTTTCCGCATCTAAGCCCTGCAATATTGCAAATGTTGCGAGCATGCCGGCTTCGATGCACGTCGGTGCCATCACCGTCACTTGTTTTGCCGCGTTGTCTATGGGCCATCCTGTTTTTGGATTTAAGATATGGCTATAGCGTTGTCCGTCTTTTAATAGAAAACGATTGCTATCACCGCTAGTGGCTACGGCGCCATGACTGAGTTTTATTCTTGCTATCGGGCCTGATTCTGGATTTTCCGGGTCTTGCAAGCCTATTTCCCAAGGTTTTTCCATATGCGACTGGAAGCCAACAGCTGCCATGTCGCCACCAAAATTGATCAATGCAAATGCAGAAGATGTTTGTTTTATCAGTGTTGTGACCCGGTCGACCGCATATTCTTTGCCGATGCCACCAAAATCAATTTCCATTCCTGGGCTTAGTGTTAACAAGGGTTTTTGCCATTTCACTTTATGCCAGCCTATATAACGAATAATCTGCTCAATGTCTTGCTGCTTGGGTATATTGTTGCTGCCATCGAAGCGCCAGAATTTGCGTAATACGCCTGCCGTTACATCAAATAAACCATCACTTAATTGGTAGCATTGCTCGGCATAGTCGAGCAGCAACGCGGTTTCTTCGTCGACGGATAGGGTTTTTCCATTGGCGTTATTAATCTGATCAATAATATTATTTGTTGCATAGCGACTGTATTTTTTTTCTATACGACGGGCTTCAGTTGTGGCAATTTGTATGATTTTTTTTGCGTGTGTCGCGTCTTCGGTGCGGATAAAAATTTCGCATGGACTCGCCATGCAATCAAATGTTCCCAGCCAATAGTTATTTTTTTTTTGTATTTGAGCCATTTTTTGAGGTTGCCACGTAAAAAATGAATGCTGAAAAAGTTAGAGAAAGTTTGTCGGCTTAGTTTTTTTTCAATACTAAAAGTAGGTATTTTAGGTGATGCGTCACAGAGCGGTCTATTTACTCGCTAACACTTCCTAAAACTTAACCGTGAGTAACATCTGGATAATCCAAGCCTTCATATTAGGGATTTGATTATTCGTATACCATTGGCGCATTTGCTCAATACGCAGGCCTACTTTTCCGACATCGCCTAAGTTACGTCCGAGCTTAATGCCGGTGGTTGTGGTAACTTGGCTGCCCAAGCGATGGTCGGCGCTAAAAAAAGTGGGTCTGCTAAATTCTTCTGCTGTTTTACCCGTGACATCAATGTAAGGGCTGAAAAAAAATGCGGATGATTGATTATTATAACGGACGTGTGCTTGCAGATAGAAGTTTTCATTCAGATTAAATCTGAATCTGCTGTCCAAGGTGTGTGAGGCAATTTTCCAGTCATCCCAAAAATAGCGATAGCTTAGGTTAGCTGATAATTTATCGGTAGGCGCATTAACCAGTCTAAAAAAAACACTTTGAGTATTGCGAACGTCAGGGCGTTTTTCATGCAGTATCGCAATTTCTCTTTGAGCATTAAAATCTGTATTGATTACGCTGGCTTGTTTATACGGGTCGGATAAATAACCGTCTTGACTGCCTCTGGAATAATTAAGTTGCAATAAAGTACGTTGATTCCATACTTGGGTGACGCCAAAAAAATAATCAGTGATTGATTTATTGTTCGACTTAAAGCGATTCATGCTTGCATTGCAATTCAACCATGTCGGTGCAAAAGAACGCGCCGCAGCATCGTTATCACAGGTTAAAATACCTAAGCCTTCCGGATTGCCGCCAATTGATCGAATAGTGTCTTGGGTGAAAGAGCTGCCGACCGTAAATGCCGTGCGTTTCTGATTAAGTTCGAGCAAAATTTTTGCGGTTGCTGAATAAGAGGTGTAATCATTTTCTGTTGAGGTACTGGTGCCTAATGTGCTTGTTAGGATTGAAGTGATAGAATGATCCCATTCGATACTCCCCGCGAGGCGTTCATCTTGGAAGGTGGTTAGCCAAGTGGCCCCTGCGGGGTTTGCGGATGAACCTTCGGTAGAAAATGTATTGCCGGAAGCGGTGGTTAAAGTAACAAGGCCGGATGTATTAGGATTATATTTACGTCCGTTCGGGGAAGCTCCTGTCATGGTGTCGTAAATAAAATTGGTTTTTATTAAGTCATTGTCTCCGAACTGATTAATAATAAGCGTTTGCATTTTATTGACTTTAACGCGGTCATTTTCTGCATAATAAAGGCTGGAGATTTCGAAAAAATCATTGTTGATGTTTGTTTGATTGTTGATTTTTTTATTCGCTTTGCTCGTATCGACAACGGGTATCTCTAAGCCCAGTGCAGCAACGGTGTTTGGGGCGTATGCTTGAGTACCGATAAAGAGTGCTGAAGTTGCCAGTGCGAGTTGCTTACGCACAGAATTTTTTTTCTTTAATTGCATCCGCAGCCTCCGCCACCAATTCCTTGACCGCCTCTAGGAGCTTCCTTGCTCGAATAAATATGTTCGTCAGCATCAAATTCTAAAGTGTCGGAAACAATTTGTGCGCGATCTTGTGACAGAATATCGCGGTGCCATGGCTTGATGCTTTGATAGCTACAACCTGTGGTGAGCAGGATGACAATAGCTAATAAAGCAAGCATGATAAGAAAGTATTTTTTTGGGTGTCGGTTGAACATTTTTGTTCTTTTAACATGTAACAATAGTAATAATGATAATTTGGAGTTTAGGGATTATACCTTAATTTATTTTTTCGTGGGTTCAATATTTTTTCTGGAATAATGGCTGCGGTTTCTGTCTTCAAAAGGCGACAGACTGAAACTTTATTTTGCAACTATTTGAAAAATAAGCGCATGTGGTTTTTCATCGACGATCATCCCAGAAATCATCATTGCCGAGTAGAAAACTTAGCAATTATTTCAACGGTGTCACCATCGCGGTTTACTTCCATGGGTAGCCAGATACCCCATGTCATTGACTGAACAATTTCTATAATTTCGGAAACTTGTTGAATTTTTTCCCCGGCGGCTTGCGTAATAATGTCACCGACGGCTATTCCCGCTGCTTGGGCAATGCTGTTAGTCGCGAGGCGAGTCACCCGTACACCTTTTGCAGATAGTTCAAGATATACGCCGAGTTTTGGTTTCTTGGCTTCTGCGGTTTCTGGTTTCGTGAGGAGTGCTAAGCCACGCACATAGTGTGCAACACGGGTATTGAGCTGGTCGCACTCCATGCGTCCATCCCACGGCATTAGGGATATTACTTTATGTACGCCCATAGATGCTAGCTGATAAGGTACCGAGACTTCAGGCAGGATATGTCCTGCGCCAAGTATATTAACGACGGTTTCAACCTGCTTGTTGTTTAATGCGTTGACCGATGCTTCTGCCATTGCTCTATCCCAGATAAGTTGGCCTTGTACAAAGCGTTTGAACATAGGGTCGGCATACAGCTCTTCGGGTATTTCTGGGGTGCTGTGATCAGCAACTTGTTCACGCGTTTCTTGGGTGTTATCTGGTGTGTCCTGTTTTTTTTCTTCAGCATGTGAGGCGGGTTTGTGTTGCATGAATATTTCAGCCAGCATCTCTTGGTAAGCCCGCTTGGCGGGTGCTAAATCTCCAACACCCTCGCGATCTTTTTTGGATAAATTTTCCCAGCCAACTTTTCCGGCGTGACGTATTAGCGTGCGTTGCACATTGAGCGCGATAACGGGAATCTGATGCATGCGCGCAAAATGCAGCATAGGCATATAGTATTGGGGATCATAGGCCCAGATTGTTTTCCAGTCTAC
>CAZWUO010000182.1:0-7647 GCA_964636675.1 uncultured Ectothiorhodospiraceae bacterium | reverse complement strand
AAAGTCAGTAATGAACATTGGTGGAGAGCTCTTAAAAAGTAAAGTAACATAACACATATGAGCCGTAACGCTGTCAATAGGCAATAACTATTCTTTCCGGCTCGTTGAAGAGCCAAACTAAAAATCCGTTAACAAAATTGAACACTTCATCTGTCATCGTCGCTGTCAGGCATCCTGCCTTCTCGCGACATTGGCACATCCCTGTGCTTCAAGTAAATGCAACGCCCAAGCTTATGTGCAAGAACAGAAAGTGCTTTGGCTTTGCCTAAACGTCACGGACGCAAGATGACCGGGGCAAGAGGAAAGGCTGTCGCTATCGTTATGTGAGGTAGGAGATAAATGATTGCGTTGACATGAGTATTACCTGGGTTATACTTGATTAATGAAAACAGCGATATCTATTCCAGATCCAATATTTCAAGCTGCTGAAGGATTAGCTCAGCGCTTGGGCATGTCTAGAAGCCAGCTTTATGCAGAGGCAGTTGCAGAATATATGGCAGCTCATAAAAATCAAGATGTTACTGAAATATTGAACAAAATATATGATTCAGAACCCTCTTCATTAGACGAACAGTTGTATTCTATGCAATCGAAGTCTATTTCACGGGAAAAATGGTAGTGAAGAGAGGAGAGGTTTGGTGGGCTGCTTTGGACGAACCTCAGAGTTCAGAACCTGGCTATCGGCGGCCTGTTGTGATTGTTTCTTCAAACGATTTTAATCAGAGTAAAATCAACACTGTTATAGTTTGTATAATCACTTCAAGTCTTCGCTTAGCAGATGCTCCGGGAAACTTTTTAATTACAAAAAAAGAATCAGGGCTTCCTAAAGACTCCGTAGTTAATGTGTCTCAAGTCCTCACGTTGGATAAAACATTGTTATCAAAAAAATCCGGAAAGTTATCAGCAAAAAAACTTCTTTTCTTAAATGAAGGGTTAAGGCTTACGTTATCAGTATAAAAGACATAACACATATGAGCCGTAACGCTGTCAATAGGCACTAGTCATCTTTTTCGGCTCTCTGAAGAGCCAAACTAAATAGAATTAACAAAAACCGGATACTTCATCTGTCATCGTCGCTGCCAGGCAAAGTGCCTACAGCAAACACATACGAGGGTCTCTTATTGCGGTCTCACCGCGGCCTGCATTTTTCACCATCCATAACGAGGTGCAGGCCACTACGACCACATGGATGTGGGAGGTAGGGTGATGCAGGATGCCAAAGCCGAGACATTCATCGCGTGCTGGCACTCTTCAAGGTGGCAGGCTTGCTCACGTAGAGCATCCCGTTAGGTTTCCAGCTCACCCCATTGCGTGACTAACGCTTTAAAAATCTGTTTTCATCGAATATGGTCTCGTTTTTTAACAGGGTCGCTTCAGGCATCCTGACTTCTCGCGATATTGGCATATCCCTGTTTCATTTATTATAAATAGAATCGAACAAACCCCAAATTTCACTGACTGGATGAAAGAGCGAATTGACAGTGATAAAGGAAAACAGATTTATGGACATCGAATGTCAGTCATAGGCAAAGAAATGCTCCTCGACAATTGCTCCTGTGTCGCCTAAAAGCGCCTACTTTTGGTGTTCTACTTACACGGGCATCCTGCCCTAATGCAATCTCTGCATTCCCGCCGTCCCTAGTGTCAGAGGAAAAACAAAAGTCCAAGACCAATGGCGAATTATACTGTTTGGTTCACAACATTGAAAAAATAATGAATGATGGTTGTATTGCTGCGTAGAGAACATGAAAAAGCAAGTATCGTTAATCCTTAAACAACCTGTTCTTAGAGTGATAATGGCATTTAAATAAATAAACAGGAAAAAATATACTGGTGCGGTAGAGAAAATTAACACAACTTAAACACAAACTGACAAATGATGATTGCATGTCAGGGGTGCGCTCATGTTGGATTTGAGTTTTTCTACAGTTTCGTTAGATGCCCGTCAATAATAAATCAATTGCTCCAAGTATTTCGTAACGGTGGTTTTCTAGAGAAATTAATTCTTTTTTTAGAATTGATTTTGGAACTGAAGTCAGCTGATGAGTGAGTAATACAAATGATTTATCCTCAACCTTTATTATAGGGCAAAGTTTTTTAACATTATTATCATTTAGTATTTTTAGTGGGGAAAGAGGGATGACAATTCGTGAATTTAAATCATCCAGTAAATCACTTTGCACATTTACAAAATAAGGGTAAGTTTTTTTCGTACTCTTATTTTCATTTTTATATAGTGTGTATTGGCTCATCAAAAATTCCTGTATGAGTCGGAAAATAAACCATTTTCTTCGGTTAAGTCATTTAACGAGTTTAGGGCTTGTTTATTCTCTTTTAGCCAAGCTTCGCGCGCAACCTTCTTCACTTGTTGCATCAAAGCGTGTTCTAATGTAGCTGAGAGGTTGATGTTTAATCCCCGAGCCTTTTTCAGTAAGTCACTGTTTATACTAAGATTCGCTGATTTTTTAGGGGCTGTTTCATCGTATATTCGCTGCATGTTCATATCCTCATGTGTTATGCGCATAGAGTATGCTCTTTAAATGTAGCACAGGGATAGGCATTTAACAAGACGCTTCAAGACTGCCCCAGTAAAGCGTGGCTTAAATGTGAATTCGTTTCACTCATTCGGTCACATTTAAACCTCGCTTCACTGGTCAGCTTATGCGCGACGTGTGTGCCGGGCATGGCGCGAAGCTAGAGAGGTGAAAGTCCTCTCACCAGGTATTCGCGGAGCCGGCCCCGCGTAGCGCTTTGCTTCCGTGACCTTTAAGTCTTCCATCTGCATTGGGATATGTTTTATAAATCTGGCGTTTACGCAATGAAAGTTTCGTGTCTTACCCCGGGAGGTCTGTTTGTTGTTGAAGGAACAACGGAGTGCAAAGCAATTTACATTGATCGGAAAACAGAAATCAGCAGCTTGGTATCGAATTGTTAAACAAACTGAAATTGCTAACTTCTCGGAGTTGCGGGATATATTTCCGAGTGCGGATAAGGTAGGTAACTTAACGGTATTCAATATTGGTGGCAATTAGAGAACATATCGAAAGTATGGCCGAGTATTGAAGCTATTTTCTCCGTTCCACATTCTGAGAGTGAATATCTAGCCTTGGTTGAAACATTAGATAATTTGGTTGATGAAGTTGGAAATGATCAAAATCATAATCTAGCACCTGCAAAGGAAACAATTGGTAACCTAATCGAAAATTATGATGAAGTGTTTTGGTGGAAAAACCATTTCGACTATTGTTGGTGTTGGCTTTTTCGTGTTTAGAATAACCAAGGTGGTCATCAAGTTCAGCGTTTAATGCTGTTTCCAAGGTGATTTTTGTCAGCATTTGCCGAAAGTCATTCAAATCCTGTTCGGACTTGATGTTTTTGGCAGCAACTTGTGCCAGAGCTTGTAATTCTTCTTTATTCATCTGTCTATCCTCTCTCAGTTATGAGATTAATGATAGACAGTTACACGGTTTTTATTACAGCCTCCCAAGCTCCGGAGAGCGGCGTGACGACTCCTTTTATACGCTTCCCTCCATGAGCTAAGTTGTTCAATAGCAGATCCAAACAGCATCAAATCTCACTTGATATCCTACTATTTGTACATATAATGTAAATATGATTGAGTTTGAATGGAATTCTAAAAAAGCTGTATCGAATCAAAAGAAGCATGGTATTTCTTTTGAGGATGCTAAGTCTGTCTTTTACGGCGAATTTGCTGTGTAATTTTATGATTTTGAAAATTCTGAGATGGAAGATAGGTTTCTTATACTTGGCCTTAGCAATGAATCAAGAATTCTTCTTATCTGCCATTGTGAGCAAGATTCACGGAACATCATAAGGATAATTTCTGCTCGCAAGGCAACGAAAAATGAACGAATGCTATATTCAGGTAGTGCATCATGAAAGATGAATATGACTTATCAAAAATGAAATCTCGTAAAAATCCTTACGCATCAAGACTAAAAAAACCGATAACAATGAGGCTTAGTGAAGATGTTATTAATTACTTCAAAGGGATGGCTGTAGATTCTGGAGTTCCATATCAAAGCTTAATAAATTTATATCTTCGAGATTGCGTAGCTCATCATCGGAAAATAGATATATCGTGGAATAAAAAGGCCTAACGAAAAGGTTCATCGACGGAAGCGGGTGAATTCGATGCTGAATAATCTTCATTTTGCCACCACAGCTGGGACAATATATCGTTGGTCGTTTCTTCATCCACGCCAATGCTCGGTTTGCATCAATGCCTTTTAAAAGCTGAAGAACTTGGATTAAACGTTTGCTATTGGGGTGCAAAAAACCAAAATTTCTTGCACGTCTAAAGCGTTTAGGTAACACGTGTTAAAGTAATAACCATAAAAACCGTTCCCCAGAAACCGTTTTTAAGACCATTTTCTGAGACTCACTGTCCTGATATCGATAAGTTACATTGCCATTGTTGCAGCTAACAATATATTGACGCAGTAGAGAAAATTAACACAACTTAAACACAAATTGACAAATATTGATCGGCAAACAGAAATCAGCAGAAGACATAGTTTGCTTTATCGCCAATCAACGAATTTGATTTGGGTAACGTCCGGAATGAATCGACCTAAGATTTTTCCTGCACGAGTCATGAGACTTGCTTCGAAGTAAGCAGGGCCTTTCATGTATAAAATGTATTTTCCTGAAGGATCATACACAGGGGTGGTATTCATCCAGCCATCTGAGAGAAGTGTAAACTCTCCGGAACCATCTAGCGGAGCTTCAACTAAATCCCAACCCAGCGTCACTCCCTCAGGATCGGTCTCGTAATTTGTCCCCTTTGGGAAACGCTCAAAAATGACGGCTTCGTTATTTCCAAACTGATCATGATCGGAGACATTGCTTGCGAAAGATAACTGCTGAACATTTGTGCCATCTTCGTTCATAATACCCGTAAGAAACTGTGGAGAACTCGACCAACGGTCAGTTTTAAAGACAATGCGACCATCGGGAAGATAATCGGCATCATGATCTTCAACTCCTTCTGGGGTGAGATTTTGGATGAACTGCCCACTTTCGCTAATGATTGTAATTCCAGGAGCCACCGGGAAAATGGGTGAATAGCTGAGCCTTGTCCCGTCGGGGGACCAAGCGGGGTGTGCATTGGCATTGCTATCATTGGTCAGCTGCTGCATTTGCGTACCGTCTACATTGATTGAAAAAATTTCGAGTGTTTCAACGTCGCTCGGGTCGTTAAAGGCATGAAAGGCGATCTTAGTGCGATCTCGTGATAAGGATACCGCATTCTCTCCGAGTGTGTTGTTGGTGACCCTGAAAGTCACACCTGTTGCAGGATCAAGCGTATAAATTTCACCGGCTGGTTCTTCATGAGTGCTGACATAGACAATCAGTCCGGTCAGATCGGTCGGCATCTGTGGATGATTATATAAAGCTGGCGCTTGAAAAGAAATGCGAGATAAATCTGACGCTGGAAATACGATCGCTTGATTTAAGATACCTTCAAAGGGTTGATAGCCATCACGTATAATTAACTGAAAGCGGCTTGAGGAAGTAATCGTTGAGTCTTGTTCGTTAATGTCATTCGAAAGAGGGATTAAAAATTCTGCTTGATACTTTCCGCTAGCAGATTGGTATTTCATTTTAGCCCATCCATCTCCAACGATGTCATCCTCGTCCCGTACTCCGTCAAAGTAAGCGTCTCTAAAAAACGATCCGGAATTTGTGGCACGTATCCATCGGTGATCTTCATTTGGATCTATCACGTTGTTGCCGTTGGCGTCTATTTGAAGAACAACCTCATCGTAATTAGTTGAATCAGTGAGGTACCACTCGTTGTTAAACGAAGAATCAGCCCATTCAAGCGCGACGTAAAGATTGCGATCATCATTATCAAAACCAATCTTTATCGAAGAATTTATTCCTGAAGTATCAAAATCCAAAGATTCAGTATTCGTTTGCAATCCTGAAAAATCAACGTCCCCATCAATGACATACTTGTTTTGCATTGTTGGCTCATTTTTCAATGATGGCTCAATGATGCTTTGTCCTTCATTTTTGTGTTGGCAAGCGAATAAAGTGATCACTGTCGTCACAACGACAATGAAAGTTTTTATTTGGTTCATATTCATACCTCAAATTCTCCACTAGTGAAATCCAAAAACTGTTTTAATGAAATTGGGTATGCCAACTCTGCGGCCATTCTTACAAACGGTGACAAATTCTAGGGAACTGACGTTATTCTCGGAGAAGATAACTTAGTCATTCGCTAATGTATCGATAACATCCGATTTTAACGCAATTTTAGAATAGTGCTTAATTTCGCATGGCACTTTTACAGGCTTTAAATTCTCGATACTCTCCTAGGCATATAGCATGCCGAGGCATCGCAATTTGATACATTGTTAAACAAAGCGAGGAATCAAAAAAACAGTAGGCTTATGTGACTTGTTTAGTATTAATGGGGACACTCGCTTAATAAATCAAAATCGTAATCCTTGCAATATTCTCTACCCCGTCTTACTGCCCGACTTACACTGGACTGTGAAATACTAAGTTTTGCACCTAATTGAGTTGACGAGATTCCCAGTCGAGCATTGCCCCAGTAACAAATTACCGCTTTAGCATAAGATACCGAGTTACTCCTTCCCTTCATTGAGATCTGATCCTGTGTAATATTGAAATGATGACAAATAGACTGTACCAACTTTTCTAAGTCCCACCCTTTTTGCTTTAGCAATAACGTCTCTTCTAATTTTATTTCATCATTTTTTATTACCCGCTGAACAAAATCACTATCGCCTAAAATTCGTTCATCGCCGATTCTTGTCTCATGGTTTTTTCTCAATTTGCTTATTTCTTGCCAACCTCCATAACTACGAATCAAGCCACCCCCTGACATATCACTTGATTTTTCTGTCATTCCTTCAACAATAAATGCACGGTAGTGTCGCCTAGCTGCTGCTTTTTGTGTGCGAAAGCGAGATAACACTTCATCGGTTTTTTGCCAATCATTTGGTTTTTCGTGCATTAATGCTGAGTGACCTGTCCAAGGATAAACATCTAGCGCACTAATATCTTTCAGCATTCTTACTTTGATCGGATTGAGGTGAATATATCGTATGAGTTCCAAAAAATAATTGTCCTCATCACACAATATAGATTTATAGCGATTTTGAAAAACATAGCCTGAGCGTTTATTTCTTATATTGTAATTTGTTGCGTATCCGCTCAGTAGTCTTCGCATTAAGTGACTTAACGGGTCTTCACCAACCTGAATTAAGAGATGATAATGATTTGACATTAATGCCCAGGCCGTACACTCAAACTGCAGTTCTTTAAGTAGTATGGCAAGCCTGTTAAGAAAATCTTCTTTATCAGCTTCCGACGCGAATATGTGGCGACGATCTAAACCTCGTCCATTAACGCATTAAAACATCAGTGTCCCCTGTTGTCCGTCAATTGAGTTGAGTCCTAATGGTGTGAGATACGTGTGGTTGCGAGAAAATATGAATACCAATGCCGCTAAAGAGTTCAGAGATCTAAATCACAGCTAGCGGTAGCGTAGGGATGATCTATTCGTTGTCACTCTAGAGATACACTGATACGGTGTTGCGACAAAGTCCCTTGGTAATTAGTCCGCCAGTTTCCCTTGGTAATGAC
>CAZWUO010000181.1:0-7661 GCA_964636675.1 uncultured Ectothiorhodospiraceae bacterium | reverse complement strand
TTCAATTTCTATCCAATACTAAATTCGGTAAGTTATTGTTTTGCAGTCCCTTAGACGCGGGTGTGGTCCAAGACGCGGCGAGCAATGTTAACCTGGTCTCGAACAGTTTCAGTATCAGCTATCAATCCACTGAGGTGCTTAGCATGTTGTGGTCTGATCCGGCCACTTGGGGTGGTTTACTGCCGGTAGTGGGAGAAAACGTGACTATCCCGGTAGACAAAGCCATCGTGTTGGATATGGACACCCCGGCATTGGCGGGTTTGACTATCCTAGGGTCATTAACTTTTGCGGATCAGGACATCATGCTGACCAGTGACTGGATCATCGTGCAGGGCGCATTACGCATCGGCAGTGAAACAAAGCCTTATACGAATAACGCAGTGATAACCCTGACGGGTGATGATCCCGAGGAGAATGACACCACACGCGGGATTATCGTAATGGGCGGTGAACTGGCATTACACGGCAGCGCTCCCGCTACGATCTGGACTAAAATTGACGGACATATTGCATCGAATGCGACCCAGTTTACGGTATTGCAGGCGGAGGGTTGGAAAGTCGGTGATCAAATTATCATGGCGCCGACCGACTATTATGGCGTCGCCCAAACCGAGCAATTAGCACTTACCACCGTGAGCGATACGCAGTTGACGGTAGCCGCACCGGTACAAAGTGCGCGCTGGGGTTTGCTGCAATATGTGACCAGTACGGGCATGGCTTTAAGCCCCGACGGTTCGGTGCTTGCCCCGGCCCCGGCTACCGAGGGTGATACTCCATTGGTATTAGATCAACGGGCTGAAGTGGCCAATTTGACACGCAATATTGTGCTACAAAGTGTGGATGATACGCGCTGGCAGAGCAATGGCTTTGGCGCGCATCTCATGGTGTTGGATGGCCTGAATGCCACGGTGCGTATCGATGGCGTAGAATTTCGGCGTGTGGGTCAGGCGGGTAGACTGGCACGTTATCCCGTGCATTGGCATCGTGCAAGTTATGCTGCTACGGGTGTGTTGCTCGGTGATGTGGATGGTCATTATGTGCGGAATAGTTCCATTCACAATTCAAGCAACCGATGTGTGACCATCCACGCCACCAATGGTGTGCAATTTCAAAATAATATTTGTTATGACATCCTCGGCCATGCGATCTTTTTTGAAGATGCGGTAGAGCGTCGAAATACGATAGAAAATAATATCGTGATGCGGGTGCGCAACCCAACCGCCGCGAATGCGCTCAAATTACACGATACCAGTGCACAGGATTTTGGGAACGGTTCCAGCGGCATTTGGGCCGCAAACCCCGATAATACGATTCGCGATAATGTTTTACTCGATGCCCAGGGTTTTGGTCTCTGGATGGCGTTTCCCAATGCGCCCAGCGGCCCTAGTGCGGTGGTAGATATGCGGCCTAATCGTCTACGGTTTGGCGATTTTGATGGCAATACCATGCACTCTAATCGCAGCAGGGGAGTAATGTTTGATCGGTTTGCAATTGACGATGCCGGCAATACCGCAGAAGGCCAATATTTTTCAACCAATGATGAGGGCGCGAATACCACGTATCCTTTTGACAACTTTCGCCCGTTCACCATCACAGGTTGGAAGCTGTGGAAAAATCAAGGGGCTGGTAATTTTTGGGATCGAGTCTTCTGGCCGACCTTTGCAGAGTTTGTCTCGGCGGACAGCGAAGGCAAGTTTTTTTCCGGCTCTGGCGCACGCGGTTTGATTACGCGCTCATTGTTGGTGGGCACGAGCTTAAACAATGCCAACGATACCCGCAATTATCCGCCGACTGCTTTTGCGACCTATCACAGTGCCTTTGATATGCGCGAAAACATCGTGCTTAACTTCCCGGCGGTGGTGGGCAAAACCAGTGGCGCGTTTGCCACGGATGACTATTATATTCGCGGCGTTGAAAAGGGTCATATTCGCAATCCGAATAACCTATTGATCAATACGGCGCCGGGTTTTCGCAGTGATCCGGCCACCGCTGAAAACATGCCATTCAACTTCGCGCAAGGGTTTACCCATTATGTTTTTAGCAGTGCGCTGTGGGATCCTAACGGAATTTGGGGCACGGCAGGCCGTTGGAATGTGTATAACCTGCCGTTCTTGACGCATGGAGCCACTTGCAATCCGTTGCAAAACTCCGGCCCTGAGAATCACCCCGGTGCTAGCAGTTGTGATGGAACGTATTACGGCCTCGATCAATTTATTCTGGACAAGGATAATGCGCCTTACGACGACTTGATGGCAATCGATGTGATACGTTATGCCGATAATGATCCTAATGTCGAAGTGGGTAATTGGCAGGTCGACGGCGCGGGATCGGGTTGGCTCTTAGGGCATATGCGCCACTTTGCGGCGCGCCCTGGCGGTATCTACCGGCTGGATTTCCCAGAATCGACGATACCGACTGATGTGGCGGTTTCGATCGAGAATATGTTCCAAACCAGTGATACCTTTGTTGTGGGCATACGTTACTCCGGCAGTGTCGCGGCACGGGTTTTCATTTCTACTTATGACTATGTGCATTACATCACCGACACCCACGCGGGCGCGGGCAGTTGGGCGAGTAAACATGATTACGCGATGGTAGGCAGTCATCAGGCGGTGATTGATTCGGCAGGGCAGACTTACTGGCAAGATACCGCCAATAATATGGTGTGGATAAAGGTCGGCTTAAGCCATCCGATATTTGGCGATGTGGTACAGTTTAACAGCAATCCATTGGGTATTGATGGTCTCCCCGTTGGCCCCTTGGATGAGCACTATCTGTATAACCCCATTCATTTACGTATTTGGCAATGTGACGTGGCTCCTCCGGCGGCATGTAATTAAATAATAAACCTAGAATCCGTAGTTGACCGCTACGCCTCGCCTAAAAGCGCCTACTGTTTGGGGGTATACACCACCGCAAACGCACACTTCAACTCGTCCAACTGCGGATTCTAGGATAAAAGCACGGTTATATGTTTTAAGTTCGCGGCAGTTTCTCAAGCTTTTGGTGGGTGCGCTGCGCTTATCCACCCATTTTTAGCGCGCGTTGCGTTGCATGCAATATTTTCACATTGGAAGTGGTTGGAGGACTAGGTTCCCCAGTCAAGTCCTCCCCCGGTTTGATATTCGGTGACCCGTGTTTCAAAAAAATTTTTCTCTTTACGAATATTGGATTGTTCGTCTAACCAGGGCAAGGCACATTGTGCGGTGGGGAAGGGTTGCTCGAAACCCAATTGGCGGGCGCGACGATTGGCAATAAAACGAAATTGCTCGATGTGCTCTGCGGCCTGGTAACCGAGCATTGGTTCACCCAGGATGTAATTGGCATAGGCTAGTTCGGCCGCTTCGGCTTCATCCCACATTTGCCGCAGGGCGGTGTTATCCGGTTTAATATTTTCCTCTTGCATTAGTTGCTTGATGGTGCGAATACCAAAACCACAGTGCATGACTTCATCGCGCATAATGTATTGCAATTGCTCGGCAGTGCCTTTCATGAGGCCACGCCGTTGTAACGCAAAAATGGGACTAAATCCATTGAAAAACCAGCAGCCTTCAAACACCGCGGCGAAGAAGATGTAGGCCATGAGAAACTCTTGCAAGTCATCACGTTTGCTTAAATCCATATCCGATCGCAGGACTGAATTCAGACGCCGATTGGCGATTTTGATCTTTCCATAGATCGCCGGCACGACACGATAGCGATTATAAATTTCACCTTGATCCAGACCAATGGTTTCAATGCAGTGTTGATAAGTCCAAGTATGCAGTGCCTCTTCGTAGACCTGGCGCGCCTGATAGATTTGCAACTCCGGTGCACTCATTTTTTCCATGACGGCCAAGCCGACATTACGCATCGCGAGGATGTCGGAAGTTGTCAGATAGGCGAGTACATTTTCATAAATATGCCGTTCGTTATCGCTGAGTTTGTGCTGATAGTCCTGGACGTCTTGTGCCATATTGATATCCAGCGGTGTCCAGTGATTTTTATTGGCATTGAGAAAATAATTCCACGCCCAGGGGTATTTAAACGGTGCGAGCTGATTAACATCGGTCAAGCCGTTGACCACGCGTTTATCTGCTGCGCGGATGGGTGCTAATTGGCTAATATCGTCGTGTTGTAGATCATCGATGATGGTTTGTACTACAGGCTCGAGCGTGGTTTGGGTTGCAGATATTTTTAAGGGATCGTCCCAGTTCAACATAATATGCTCCTTCTTAGTGTACAGGTGTTTGTTGCCAAGCGTTTATTGACAGGCTTCGCAGTCGGGGTTGTCCATCGAGCAAACGGCAGGTGTTTTTTCGGTGACGGCGTGGGCGGCATTTTTTTCGACCTGTGTGGCGCCTAGCGTGCGCAGGTAATAAGTTGTTTTAAGTCCGCGCACCCACGCCAGTTTGTATAAACTATCCAGGGCCTTGCCATCCGGTTCGGCGAGATAAAGATTTAAAGATTGTGCTTGGTCCAGCCATTTTTGGCGGCGACTCGCGGCTTCGATTAACCAGCGTGAATCGATTTCAAACGCGGTGGCATATTTCTGCTTAATGGTTTCAGGGATGCGCTCAATCTGGCGTACTGAGCCGTCAAAATATTTTAGATCGTTGACCATGACATCGTCCCATAAATTCAGTGTTTTTAGATCAGCGACTAAATACGGGTTCACCACGGTGAACTCACCCGAAAGATTGGATTTCACAAATAAATTTTGATAAGTCGGCTCGATGGATTGCACGACCCCGCAAATATTGGAAATGGTCGCCGTGGGTGCAATGGCCATGCAATTGGAGTTACGCATGCCGACGTGTTGAATACGTTTACGCAGACTGTCCCAATCCAGTGTTGTCGATTCATCAACATCGACAAAACGCCCGCGTTCTGCTCTTAGTTTGTCGAGTGAGTCATAGGGCAGAATACCTTGGCTCCAAAGCGATCCATCAAAGCTCGCGTAGCGGCCGCGTTCTGCGGCTAAATCAGCGGATGCAGCAAGGGTGAAGTAAGAGATTATTTCCATCGACTCATCCGCAAAGCTGACCGCTTCTGCGGATGCGTAAGCGAGCTCCAGTTTATACAATGCATCTTGAAAACCCATGATGCCCAAACCCACAGGACGATGACGCAGATTCGAATTACGCGCTTGCGGCACTGCATAATAATTGTATTCAATCACGTTATCTAACATGCGCATCGCGGTATTGATGGTGCGTTGAAGTTTTTCTTTATCTAAGCCGTTTGCCGTAACATGGGCGGCCAGGTTTACCGAGCCCAGGTTACACACGGCGATTTCCTTTGCTGATGTGTGTAAGCTTATTTCGGTACATAGATTAGAGCTATGCACTACGCCTACATGTTGATTGCTATAACGGATATTGCACGGGTCTTTAAAGGTAATCCAGGGATGCCCGGTTTCAAATATTTGGCCCAGCATTTTGCGCCACAAAGTGATCGCTGGAATGCGTTTAAATAGTTTGATTTCACCGCGTTCAGCCTTGGCCTCGTAGGCTTCATATTGCGCACGAAACTTCTGTCCAATCAGCTCATGCAACTCGGGGGTTTCTTCCGGGGAAAACAGCGTCCATTCAGCCTCATCGGCGACCCGCTCCATAAATAAATCGGGCACCCAGTTCGCGGTATTCATGTCATGGGTGCGACGGCGTTCATCGCCGGTGTTTTTGCGCAGCTCCAGAAATTCTTCGATGTCGATGTGCCAGGTTTCTAAGTAAGCACATACCGCTCCTTTGCGTTTACCGCCCTGGTTGACGGCTACCGCGGTATCATTGGCGACTTTCAAAAAGGGCACGACTCCCTGAGATTCGCCATTAGTCCCCTTGATATGTGCACCAAGGCCGCGTACCAGTGTCCAGTCATTGCCCAGACCACCCGCAAATTTAGACAGTAAGGCATTATCTTTAATTGCATCGTAGATACCCTCTAATGCATCCGGCACCGTGGTGAGATAACAGGATGAAAGTTGGGGCCGTAAGGTGCCAGCGTTAAACAAGGTCGGCGTTGAACTCATGAAGTCAAACGATGACAACAAGGTATAGAATTCGATGGCACGATCTTCACGCTCAATTTCATTGATGGCCAGCCCCATTGCTACCCGCATAAAAAAGGCTTGCGGAAGTTCAAGGCGTTGATTTTCGCAGTGAATGAAATAACGGTCATAAAGGGTTTGCAAGCCGAGATAGCTGAATTGCAGATCGCGCTCAGGCTTGATCGCTTGTCCCAGGCGCCGCAGATCAAACCGGCGCAGTTCCGGATCAAGCAATTCCAGGCTAACGGCTTGGTCGATGTAGTCCGCAAAATAATCGGCATATTGTGCGGCCATGGTTTGCTGGTTAACCGAGGGTAGGGTGGTTTTATTCAGAAAGCTCAGTGTTTCTTGGCGCATGGCATCTAATAACAAACGTGCCGCTACCGTGGAATAATTTGGTTCGCGTTCAATCAAGGTTCGCGCGCTCATTACCAGCGCAGTGGCGACATCGTGGTGTGCGATGCCATCAAAAAGATGGCGCAACGTTGTTTGCAAAATCAATTCGGCATCAACATCGACTAATTCGCCACAAGCCTCATCAATGCGTTGTTTAAGGTCACCGGTATGCAAGGCTTGCTGGCGACCATCGGCGAGGGTTATTTTGATGTTTTGGGTGTTTTCATTCGCCGAAGATTCATTGCGTTGTCGCGCATGCTCTTCCCGGTAAAGCACGTAAGCGCGCGCAATTTTGTGATGGCTATTGCGCATTAATGCTAACTCGACTTGATCCTGGATATCTTCAATATGCACCGTGCCGCCTTTGCTCAGGCGGCGGAACAAGCCCTCGCTGACTTGCAGGGTGAGCTGCTCAGCAATGTCGCGAATCCGTCGGGAGTCTGCGGCCTGCATGCCTTCGACAGCCAAAAAAGCCTTGGTGATTGCCACCTGGATTTTGCTCGCAGCAAACTCTGTCAACTGGCCATTGCGCCGGATGACTTGGTAGTGGAAATTTTTGGAATTAGGTTTAGTGTTAGGTTCCGTAGTGGATTCGGTGCTAGGTGTAGCGACAGCTAATAGCGCGTTAGTGTGCATGATAGGCCCTCAGGGATAATGGGCCGAACGCAGGACAGGATATAGTGCGACAGCAGGCAAGGGGACTGGCCAGAAAGCGCACTCAACCTGTGACCTTGACGCGAGGTCCGGTTAAAAATTCTCAGCTATCACTCACGCAAGAGTAGCGATGCATGATGCAAGAATTTACCATTCCGTTAGGTATTCGGACTTAGGGGCGTGGGCCTAGAATCTCTTAAAACCCTCCTATCGCTACGGCTTGCCATCCCCGCGGATAGTGCCTAGCGCTGAATGTAATCCGGATAATTTTATCCCGGCCAGTTTCGGCGCTTGTAGCTTTTGTTCCCCAATACCGCTGCGCGACAGTCCCGGAATCACACCGGGTTCCCTATTGATTAAAATCACTACATATAGTGATTCGCACGGAGTATAGACACAATATAGTGTGGAAGATTGTTTTTATCAAGCATGGAGTGAAAATAAAAAGACGACCGAAAGTTCGATGGGAATTGAGCAACTTGTATTAACCTAGAATCCGCAGTTGGACGGTATGCAGAGTGCGCTTATAAGCGTGCTATTCATGGCGTAGCGCGCTCATCCTCTGAGTGAATTCGACAAACCA
>CAZWUO010000180.1:0-7674 GCA_964636675.1 uncultured Ectothiorhodospiraceae bacterium | reverse complement strand
TCTACCCGATTTTTTATGTTGGGTGCTCTTCGAGATTGATCAATAAGTGAATCAATATCGCCGTTCTCTACCAATTCTTGATAGCGATAAAATGTATCACGCGATACACCCATGATTTTACAGGCTTTGGAAACATTACCGAGTTCTTCGGCTAGATTTAATAAGCCCGCTTTATGTTTAATAATGGGATTGTTAGTATAGATCATTGAGAGTTACCTTTGTTTGTTTTGATTTAAGATTCGTACCTTTATCAAAACGGGTAACTCTCTTCACGTCAAGTCGAAGTGTCAGATTAAGTCGAGACTAATACAGTCTAGTGTATACCCATAACGACTGAGATTTAGATTATCGTCCCCATTAGTTCAAGTTCTGATTTAACCGAAGTGGCGATGTTATCAAAGTGATTTTTGCTGAGTTTTAGGAGTTTTGCGTGTGGTGTTTCGAGTGCTTCTTCAATTTGTTTTTCTCCAAACTCTTTATTATCCTCCATCATGTTTGCAACGATATTTGCAAAAGAGGTTATCAATAGATATTTAGGTGTCAGTTCTTTACGCGGTGGTTCATGGTGTAATTTTGAAATTTTGACAAATTCCGCAGGAAATAACCATTTATTGAAAAGTTGTCCACCGAGTTCTGCGTGAAGTTTGTCCAATACTTCTTCAATTAATTCGGGTGAATCTTCAATTTCTTTGGTTGAGATAGATTGGATAATGGGTACTAAAGACAACTTTCCCACATCATGAAGTAAACCGTATGCAAAAATATTATCTGCTTGGGAATAATTTATTGCGTCCGCAATGGTTTTTCCACAGACTGCGGTCATTAACGAATGTTTCCATAAATCTTCGCGCATTTTTTTATAAGGTGGTTTATCGGCGGTAAATAATTGGGAATTTTGGATGACCATGACATAACTCAGCGTTCTTTTTAAGCCAATCCGCATGATTGCATCATGTGAATTCTTCGATTCTTGAGCACCGGCAAATTGTGCCGAATTTGCTGCCATTAATATTCGAGATGAGACTCCAGCATCCTTGGAAATGATATCTGCTATTTCGGTGAGTGAGGTTTCCTCGTCGTTGAGCATGGTAATCACTTTATGCAGTAATTTAGGCTGCGGGGGCAGTTGTAATTGATTGTTTCTGATTTTTTTACTGAGTTCGGGTAACAGCATTTCTTTGCTGCTAAGTGTCGGAGATGGTGTTTCAGCTTGTTCCGTGGTGGTTGGCTCTACAGGTTTGCTTTGTTTAGCCAATTGCTCGGAGATTTTTTTTTGTAGCTCCTGAGGATGTATTGGTTTTTTTACAAAGTCACTCACTCCAGCATTGATAAGTTGGGTTTTGACGCTGTCATCCGTGGGATGTAAAAATACGATAATGGGTTTATTTTTGAGTGTTTTATGGGATTTGAGCTGCTTGAGAAAAGAGTAATGCTCTTTTTGCAGGCGTGTCATATCAAGCAAGATCAACGAAAATTTTTTTTCCTTGAGTGCGTTGACTGCCTTTTTAATGCAATCAACAGCGATTAGCTGGTATTCCAGTTTTTCCAGTTCAATAGATGAGTTTTTCAGGTCTTCCGAATTGGAATCAATCAATAACAATCGAGGTTTTTTTGTTGCAGATTGCAGGGGTAAAACCATCTATGCAATTCCTTTTACGAGTGATTTTTTCCAAAGCTGGGTTTTATGATAACGCCACCTTTTTTGGAGAATTTGAAGCAGTGGAGTTTAGTCATTATGCTTATCGTATGTGCCAAGATTAACTTTAGGCATAACTTGGAGATCTTTGGTTAAAAATAAACTCAAACTTTAGGGTTTGGAAAATTCAGAATTTCTTGTGTTTTATATGCGCCTTTGCATTCGCCTAGGTTTTTTTTGACCAATGCCTGTTTTAGGTTGGAGTCTACCTGTAACCAATCTTCTTTAAGTGCTCCTTGAATATTTGCTTGGCTTATAGATTCAGCGAGCAGTTGCTGCCTATGGGTAAATAATGCTTCGGAGATGAACATGTGTTGATGCGCCATTTTTGGCGTTTTTCCGGCATAGCCTTTTGGCCCACCCATGATTTGCGCCATAAAATCGGTTTGTTGATCTTCTAGTAGTTGCTGTGGTTTATCGGTGAAATATGGCCTAAGCCATGGGTCTGCATATGCTTTATCATAGAAAATTTTATGTACTTTTATCAGTGTTTTTTTACCGCCAAGGCGATCGAACAGTGTTTTATCGATAGACATTTTAGCCTGCCACTTATTAATTTTATTTAGGTTTTTGCAAGAAGCTGGTTAATGTATCGACATCAATGCGAAGGTTTTTAGGGCAATTTTAAGTAATAGCTTCCTTAGATTTTCATCCTGATTGGCCGATAACCTAATCGAGCGCTTGATAAATAGGAATAACCCGGTGGTGAGCATTGAATTTGCATGCGACTGACGAGCAAAAGTTAAACGTATCATTCATTGCAAACGGGACTGGGTGATTTTTGATTTCTAGCTAAAAATTCTTGATGGAGGCGCCGTTAAAGTGAGAACAGCTGCGCAGGATTTACAGCGGTGGGTCGTTTAGAAGCAGCGTATGAATCGAGGGCATTAATTGGATCGGGTTATATAATGAGTGTTAAGGGTAGTTTAGATGATGATGAATTACAGGCAATTGATGATTTACTCAGCGAAATGACGGCAGTGGCGAATCAATATTTTTCAGGTGATGTGCAGACTGCAATCAAACAAGCAGAGGCCATGGGCTACGATGCTTCTGAAATTGCGAATTTTTCCTTAGAACTAAATGAGGTTCAACAAACAAAAGTGATTAGCGTTTATCAAGCGGTGAGCAGTTACCCTAATGAACGTGCCTCGATGGAAAAACTGGATCAAATTAAATTTCCATTACGTGATTTTGCCATAAATCTTAGCCAAACTTATCGGGATTTCCTAGCGAGTGGGTTTTTTAATGACAATAAATCTCGTTTCCGCGACATACTTGCCGATATTACGGAGTTAAACCATTTTTCAAAAAATAGTGATGGCAAAAATAAGTTTAATCAAATTGTTTCGAATTTTTTGGCTAAGTTATAACGATCGCTTGAACCTGCTAAATAGAGACCTTTGCATGCGTCGATCTTCCGCCCAGTTGCGTTATAAGTGATCTCAAAATGCTCATTTACGATACGTAGACGGCGATTTTTCGATCATTTATGCCTTGCTGAAATGAAAACGCGCTCTCGTGCAAAGGTCTCTAAATAATTTAAGTTTAGGATTGAAAACACGATAATTTATTATAGAACAACAATAGAAGAGTACAGGACTTGAATGCACCTCAATTGTCTCAGCCTTTACCGCAGTTTAAACATATCAAACGTTATTGGGATAAAGCGCGAGAAATTCCAGTTGCCTTGATAAATCCTGGCGAGGTCTACGTCACTAAGCAGCATGAACTCATATCAACATTGCTTGGGTCTTGCATCGCGGTATGTATGCGCGACAAAATTTCTAAGACGGGAGGCATGAATCATTTTAAATTACCGGCAGTCAGTGTGCATAAAGCAGCAGTCATAGATACTAACTATGGTCAATATGCGATGGAGTTATTGATCAACGAAATTCTAAAAAACGGCGGCAAAAAACCGAATTTAGAATGCAAGGTTTACGGTGGTGGCAATGTCATTGCTAGCATGACTAACCCGATTGGTACTAAAAATATTCAGTTTGCACTGGATTACTTGCAAGAGGAACGAATTCCTATTCTGCACCAAGAAACGGGATTTGATTGTGCACAGCAGGTTTATTATCACCCTTTGAGCGGCAACGCATTTTCGGTTGCAAAAAGCAAAATTTCTCCGGAAGAACTCAAAAAAGCGGAAGAGCAATACTTAGATAATGTGAATACCGATGCAACTAAGCAAGGTGCTATTTTCTTTGACTAATTAGCTTTCACGTTCTAAAATATTTTGCGGACATCACGAGGGGGACACGAGGGGTATCGTTCTCCCTGGTTATTCTTTTTTTCCTTCTTTTTCTTTTTTAATCATTTTTATGGCGAGAATAACGGGAAGAACTACCACTAAAAGTATAGAAAGATAGCCAACGGTAGTATCAGAAATACTATCTGAAGCGGCCATTGACACCAATACAAGAATGACAGCGCCCGTGATACTTCCAAAAATGGCCAAGTTTTTTAAGTCTTTCATGATTTTTTTATTCCTAATTCGTAAATATACCTAAATCTTGAGTGTTATGGGTATATATCATATGTCGCAGTCTCAACAGACCCTAATACTCCATCAATATAATATGGTTGACTAGTCCTTAAGTCTAACACTGAATTATCACACGCCCTAATGAGCCTAGAAAGCATGGCGAATTGTAACTCTACTCAGAGCGTCATTTTAAAACGCACAGTTACTCCTCAGATTGCGTTTGATTTGTTCGAAAACAAAGAAAAAGTGCGGAGTTTACACCTGTAAAGGAGTATTTTTAACGCAATCATTGGATAAATCAAAGGTGAGCTGATGCAGTTACGGCGAATTTTTTGATAATCTGGGGTATACTCGCGCCAATTTGCAATAGATAAACCCTAGTTTTGTAAATTTTTTTATCGGAGAGAAATGATGTTTTCTAAAAGCATGAATATAGCTGATTTTGACCCAGAATTGTCCCAGGCCATTCAACAGGAAGAAGTGCGCCAAGAAGAACATATTGAATTGATTGCCTCAGAAAATTATGCCAGCCCTAGGGTTATGGAAGCGCAAGGAACTGTTTTAACTAATAAATATGCTGAGGGTTATCCTGGGAAGCGCTATTATGGTGGCTGTGAGCATGTGGATGTTGCCGAACAGTTGGCCTTAGATCGCGCCAAGAAAATCTTCGGTGCAGATTATGCGAATGTGCAACCACATTCAGGTTCTCAAGCGAATGCGGCCGTGTACCTGGCCTTATTAAAGCCCGGTGATACGGTTCTCGGTATGAGTTTGGCGCATGGAGGTCACTTAACCCACGGTGCAAAAGTGAGTTTTTCGGGTAAGCTGTTCAATGCTGTTCAATACGGCGTAGATATTAAGACGGGGCTGATCGATTATGCCAATGTGGCTGAGCTTGCGCGTGAGCATAAGCCAAAAATGATCATCGCTGGTTTCAGTGCATATTCACGGGTAGTAGACTGGCAAAAGTTCCGCGATATTGCGGATGAAGTGGGTGCCTATTTCATGGTGGACATGGCGCATGTTGCAGGATTAATCGCTGCTGGAGAATACCCCAATCCCGTACAAATTGCAGATGTGACGACGACCACGACGCATAAAACGTTGCGTGGTCCACGTGGCGGAATGATCCTCGCTAAAAGTAATCCTGAAATTGAGAAAAAATTTAATTCTTTGGTATTCCCGGGTACTCAAGGTGGGCCGTTAATGCATGTGATTGCCGCAAAAGCAGTAGCATTAAAGGAAGCGCAGCAGCCAGAGTACAAAACGTATCAGGCGCAAGTCGTCAAAAATGCGCGTGTTATGGCGCAACGGATTCAAGACCGGGGTTACGATATATTGTCGGGTGGAACCGATAATCATCTTGTATTGCTTGATCTGCGGAGTAAAGAACTCACTGGCAAAGAGGCAGAAGCCGCATTAGGTGCGGCAAATATTACCGTTAACAAAAATACGGTACCCAATGATCCACAATCGCCATTTGTCACCAGTGGGATTCGCCTAGGTACTCCCGCAGTGACTACGCGTGGGTTTAACGAAACTGAGATTACGCTATTGGCAGATTGGTTGTGTGATGTGCTGGATTCAATTAACGATGCTGCGGTGATTGCAAACGTTAAATCACAAGTGCTGGAATTGTGTAAGCGCTTTCCTGTTTATCTATAACTTTGAGCGAGAACCTCTCTAATGCGCTGTCCTTTTTGTGAAAATGCAGAAACCAAAGTGATTGATTCGCGGTTGGCGAATGAAGGAGATTTGGTCAGACGGCGGCGCGAATGCACGACTTGCAGTGAGCGTTTTACGACGTTTGAGTCTGCGGAATTGGTGATGCCAAGGATTGTAAAAAGTGATGGTAGTCGGGTTCCTTTCGATGAGCAAAAGTTGTTGAATGGAGTGCAGCGAGCACTGGATAAACGGCCTGTAGATGTTGATCAAATTGAAGCGACGATTAATCGCATAAAACGTCTCTTGCGATCTATCGGTGATAGAGAAATAACGTCTAAGTTTGTCGGTGAAACGGTGATGCAAGAACTGCGTGAATTAGATCAAGTGGCCTATGTGAGATTTGCATCGGTATACCGAAGTTTCCAAGATGTTTCGGAGTTCAAGGAAGAAATTGATAAATTGGAAAACGAACCTACCGAAGAAGAAAAGCGCATGCAAATGTCATTGCTCGCAAAAAATGAGAATACAGTACCCTAACACGCGTTAATTTTTTATAAGAGGCATCTATTGTTTACTGATTTTGATTACCAGCAGATGAATCGCGCTTTACAGCTTGCGCAGCAAGCTGTGTGCTGTCCGCACCCGAATCCCCGAGTGGGATGTGTTATTGTCAAGGATGGTGTGGTGGTCGGTGAAGGTTTCCACCATAGGGCCGGGGAGAATCATGCAGAGATCAATGCATTAAATACCGCAGGGCATCAAGCGCAAGGAGCAACGGTATATGTGACACTTGAGCCGTGTTGTCATCACGGAAAAACTCCGCCTTGTACCACAGCATTAATTGCAGCGGGTGTTGACGAAGTTGTGATTGCGATGGAGGATCCGAATCCGGATGTCGCTGGCAAGGGGTTGCGGCAGCTCGAAGCTGCTGGAATTCGTACGCGGTGCGGATTAATGGCCGATCAAGCGACCCGGTTTAACCGGGGTTTTATCAAGCGTATGCAAACTGGTTTGCCGTTTGTACGCTGTAAGCTCGCGATGAGCCTGGATGGGCGCACGGCAATGAAAACTGGCGAAAGTCAGTGGATAACGTCGCCAGATGCGCGGCGCGATGTACAAAAAATGCGTGCCGCGAGTGACGTAATAATGACCGGTATCGGTACAGCGATGGCGGATGACCCGCAGCTCAATGTACGTTTAGCGGATTTATGTGCCGAGCTAGATCAGCAGCCTCTGCGTCTTGTCGTCGATAGTCAGCTGCGTTTAACTCCTAATGCAAAAATATTGTCGGTACCCGGTAAGACCCTGGTTGTTTGTGCGGTGAATAATCCAAAGAAGGCTTCGATTTTGGAGCAAGCAGGCGCTGACGTTCTGTGTTTACCGGATCGCTATGGAATGGTTGATGTTGAGGCTTTGCTGTATGAACTGGGTAAGCGTCAAATTAATGAATTGTTGATTGAAGCTGGTGCGACATTGTGCGGTACCTTTATGCAAAAAAAATTGATCGACGAAATCATTGTCTATATGGCTCCGATATTAATGGGTGATGCGGCTTCCGGACTCTTAAATCTACCGGGAATGTTATCGATGAAGCAAAAAATTTCCGTCGATATTACCGATATGCGTGCCGTTGGGAAAGATTGGCGAATGACTATTAACCCTAAGCCCAAGGTCTGAACACGGGCCGGAACGTGCTGCAAATGCACTATCATCCTCCAAAAAAAGGGGGCACGAAGATAGCGTATTAAGACTAGGGTCTGTTGCCGTTTCATTTTCACCCCTGTTGCGCCTGAAAAAACGCCAATCCAGGCACGAGGAG
>CAZWUO010000179.1:0-7700 GCA_964636675.1 uncultured Ectothiorhodospiraceae bacterium | reverse complement strand
CAACATTAAGCGTCATCGGGCCACCATTCTTGCCTAACGTTACACTATTAACTGGCGCCGCAAAATTGGTACTCAGAGCTTCTTCTTTGCCTGCTATAATAGCGGTTGCACTGATTTTATAATCCCCTGGTGGCATTACTCCACCGACATCATTAAGACCATCCCAACTAAAGCGCAATAGGCCTTCGGGGTTACTGCCTAAATTTATCGTTTTCACTGGTACTCCGGCTGAATTGGAAATACTGACCTTTAAGTCCGCTGCCGACTCAGGAACATCAACGGCTCCAAAAAAACGCTCCCCTTCCCCCTCCGGTAAAAACCCACTATCCGCTGAACTCATCACATAACGCCCAACGAGGCTTGATGCTTGTAGGGCTTGATTAGACAACATCGTTTTACTCATATTGTCGATGGATTTTTGCATCTCTTGCAAACCAGATACAGTACTAAACTGCGCCATTTGTCCAAGAAATTCGCCATTTTCTTGTGGCTCCATCGGGTTCTGGTTTCTTGTTTGCGCGACCAATATTCTGAGAAATTCTTCTTGCCCTAGGGTATTATTTTTTTCCTTATCCTGAATCTTCTTGTCGATCCCAAGAGCTTCAATCACTGAATTAGTTTTCGAAATATCATTTGCCATATGCTTAACCCCCTCTCAAGATTATTGCTGCCCCATCCTTAGGGTAGCTTGCAATAATTGTTTTGATGTATTCAATACTTCCACATTATTTTGGTATGAACGCGAAGCAGAAATCATATTTGCCATTTCTTCAATCACATTGACATTGGGTAAAAAAATATAACCATCGTCATTGGCCAATGGGTGATCGGGTTCATGGCGCATTCCGAGTTCGGCCTTGCTTTCAATAATCGCTTTAACCCTTACTCCCATCGATGATGGATTGTTTGCAAAATCTTGCATAGTCGTTGCAAATATGGGATGTCTCGCGCGATACGTTTGCGCCGTGCTGCTACTCACCGTCTCTGCGTTGGCCAAATTACTCGCGGTCACATTCAAACGCACGGATTGAGCGCTTAGCGCAGAACCTGAAACATTAAAAATACTTAATAAAGACATTATTAATCCCCTCTAATCGCCTTTTTTATGCCACTAATTTTGCCATCGATAAATTTTAAACTGGTCTGATACATTAATGTATTTTCGGCAAATTCTGCTTTTTCAACTTGCGCGTCCACAGTATTTCCATCAATGGAAGGCTGATGCGGATAGCGGTATAATAACTCAGCACTACTCGCAGAAAAACCACCGGCTTGGATATGCCCACGATGTGTGCTCTTCATTCGACCTTCATCCGGCATTCCAGCTGAGTTACGCAAAATCGACTTAAAATCTATGTCTTGAGCTTTGTAATTCGGGGTATCGGCATTCGCTATGTTGGACGCTATCAAAGAACTCCTGCGCGCACGAACAAAAAGCGCCTCGGCATGTATACCCATTGCTTTGTCCAAACTAAATCGCATATTAAATCTCCAGCATGATCTCTTTATAATTCGTTTAGCTATTTTGCTCATATTTTTATTACAATTTTTATTACAATTTTTATTACAATTTTTATTGGTAAGAGCAAGCGTTATGCCATGCGTCATTTGTCAGCGTCGTAACGCTCAGCACAATGACTATCGGCACAGTGTTTAGTCCAACACTTACTACTTTCTGCTATTTTTAGTCCAATATCGATTAGCGTGTATACTCTCCAAGAAAAAAGATCATAAACTTTTGTTTTAACAAATAAAATAAGAATCCTGGATGCATTCCGCCGCTCAGTTCAGCCAATAAGTAGATAAATAAACCAGAGTCAATAACGCTATAATTAATCATTTATGCGCGGCATAGGGACGCTCAACTGAGGAATTCAGAATCCTAGGGAAATAAGGAAAAAGCGGCAAATACAGACCGCTAATCGGCAAATATTCAGAATCGTCTTTTAGGCGAAACGTTCAATTGATATGGCGATAAATAACACCTTTGGGTGTCTTGGTCATAACAAAGCGTGAAGTATAGCGATTTGGGGCCTCAGAACTGCCCAGAATAAGATAAGCTGAAGGGTTGAGTTGGTTCGCAATTCGTTCCAAAATGTCTGACTTTAAATCCATAGAAAAATAAATCAACACATTGCGGCAAAATACAATATCAAACTTGCCCAAAGACGCATAGCTCGATTTTAAATTAAGCGTTTTAAATGTAACTCGCTGTTTAATATTTGCTTGGATTTCCCAACCATTTTCATTTTGGCTAAAAAAACTTTCTTTTCTTTCTTGGGATAAACCACGTGCCATAGCACTATTGTCAAAAACACCCGCTTTAGCATAGTCCATCATCGAAGATGAGATATCAGTTGCAACGATTTCGATATCTTTTGCAAAGGCCCCTCGGTTGGCATCCAAATATTCTTGGATGGTCATACTAATGGAATAAGGCTCTTGCCCAGAAGAACAAGCCGCAGACCATATGCGTACTCTTCTACCCTCAGCACTGGCAAGCTCAGGTAATAATTTTGTTTTTAGAATTTCGTACGGATAAATATCTCTAAACCACATCGTCTCGTTAGTGGTCATCGCATCGATAATTTTTTCTTTTAAAGAAGTCTCTCCAGCGCATTCCATTCTTGTAACGAGTTCAGAATATCCATTTAATCCGAGCTCTTGAATCAGCCGATTTAATCGACTATTCACTAAATAATGTTTACTTTCACCCAGCATTATGCCCGCTGACGTTTCAAGAACTTGGCATAACCGTCTATACTCTTCTTTTGATATAACGACGTTACTCACTAATCTGCCTTTAATCATTTAGGTTTGCGAATAAAATCAACCAAGTGTTTCTTAATTTCCTCGGTTAATGTTTCACTATCAAATTTTGACAAAAAACCATCTGCTTGCACATCATTGACTAACGCCGAATCAAAAACCGCACTTAAGGAAGTATGTAATACAACTTTCAAATGCGCTAATTCAGTATTTTTGCGTATTTCGGATATCAAAGTATAGCCATCCATCTCCGGCATCTCTACATCAGAAATGACCAAAGCAAGGTTTTTAAGTTCCTCTGCCTGTTCGGAAGCCCAATTTTTCAAGGTATCGAGTGCTATTCTTCCATCATTACAAATAGTATAGGCAACACCTATGCTATCGAGTGTACGTTTTATTTGAGTTCTTGCAACTGAAGAATCATCGGCGACCAACACATGGCAACCTGCGAACTGAGCTTTTAATGTCTCAGAAATAGGGGTATCTTGATGTGCCTCAAGCGCTTTATCGCCGTTCACTTGGTATAACACTTTCTCTACATCCAAAATTTCGATTATTTGCTCATCAACTTGAGTCACTGAAGTCAGAAAATGATCATCACCTGTTCCTTTCGGTGGTGCTAAGATTTCTTCCCAATGTTTATTAATAATGTGTTCAATATGGGGAACCAAAAATCCCTGCATCGTTTGGTTATACTCAGTCACAATCACCGAGCATTTAGAGTAGTCCTCAATCGCTCCAAACCCTATCGCTTTTTGTAAATCAATCACCGTGAATGTAGTCCCGCGTATATGCGTGACCCCAATAACCGAGTGATGTGCATTAGGCAGCTTAGTCAGTGGAGGACAGCGAATAACCTCCCTTACTTTAAATACGTTAATACCGTATCGCTGCTTATCGGTGAGCCTAAAAAGTAACAGCTCCAATCGATTATGCCCGACTAATTGGGTTCGCTGGTCTACATTTCCTAATACATTGTTCATTTAAGCCTAAAAATTTTAATAATTCATGGATTTATCGTCAAATAATCGGGCTAACTTAAGCCTATCGAGTACGGGGCATCATGCTTGCTATAAGTTTCATGCTTGCTATAAATTTCATACTTGTTATAAGTTTCATGCTTGTTATAAGTTTCATACTTGTTATAAGTTTCATACGTTTTTAAATAACAATGGTTTCATACGGTCTTAAATAACAATGACTCGCTCTTATGCATAAATATTTTTTCTTGGTCTTCAGTATGCTATTCATGGGTTCGAATACGCTTGCACAAATCACAGCAATTAATACGCATCCACTGGAACAGATTCGAGACACTGCACAAGCATTTATCCACAGCCAAATTCCATCTCAAACGGGTATCAAAACAACCGTGTCCGTAGGATATATTGATCCACGATTACGCCTACAGCTCTGCGATCAAAGCTTAATATCTTCAGAAACAAACCCGCATACACGCGCAAGTCAGCGCGTCGTTAAGGTATCTTGTCCCGGCAGTAAACCATGGTCAATATTTATCCCGGTCAAGGTCAGCCAACGCGCTAAGGTACTGGTCGCCAAAAAAGTTATTTATCGCGGAACCCGGATATCCGCCGAAGACCTCATTTTTTCTGAGAAAAATCTCGAAAGACTCACCCGAGGATATTTTTTGTCCGCGCAGGATATAAATGCTATGTTAGCCAAACGTACTATCACTGCAAAAACCATTATTACACCCGGTCACCTCAAATTGCCGTTTCTCATTAAAAAGGGGCAAAAAGTGACCATAATTGCCGAAGTCTCCGGTATTGAAATTAAGATGCAGGGAAAGGCGATGATGAATGGCGCCAAAGGCGATTTAATAAAGGTAAAAAATAGCTCATCGGAAAAAGTATTGCAGGTTATCGTTAAAGCGGCTGGAAAAGTCGAAGTTCCACTATAAGCAACTAATCATTATAATATTTTTATTTTATTCTTTTATTAAAGAAGTCCTCTCCGCATGCCGATAGTGTGCTTGCAGAAATCTATTTATATGAAGGAGTCTTTCCTATGGCAGGATCAATTGCAGGCATTGGCGTTCCGAATCATGGCCTAGTAACAGAAGGTTTACGCCAACCAGAAACCAAAGATCAGCAACGCAATCAAACATCAGGAAGTGTATCGACGTCTGACAAGCTGAGTTTAACGGGAACCGCTGAGAAACTTCGAAACCTTGAACTAAGTCTCAGTTCCCAACCCATTGTCGATAGCAATCGGGTTGAATCGATACGCAATGAACTTAATATGGGCAGTTTTCAAGTTAACCCAGAGAGAGTGGCACAAAAAATGATTGAAATAGAGGGCTTGATTGATCAAAGACTCGGGTAATGAATAACTCGATCAAATCCTTTTGGAGGCGTTATTATGCAAGTACAATTTGCACAGACAGCTAAAAAACTTCTTGATGAACAACTCGAGACAACTCTTCGAATAAATGCACTGTTAAGCACTGAACACGATATATTGAGTGCGCGAAATACTGAAAATCTTGCAACGACAGTTCAAGAAAAAAAACTGCATATTGAACACCTTGAAAAACTAAACCAGTCTTGGCAACAAACACTGCGCTTAGTGAAAACTAAATTTACGCTTAAAGGCATAACAACCACTCTCTCTAAAGCCGACCCACAAGGCGAATACGGTCTTCTTACCCGCTGGCAAAAACTCGGACAGCAAGCCAAAGAATGTCAGCGATTAAACTTGATCAATGGTGCCACCATTGAGTTAAGGCAACAAGTTACTGAACAGATGCTCTCGATGTTACGCGGACAAGCTGCAGAATCACATACCTATAATCCTAAAGGTATCGCCTACAATAGCCAGCCTACTACGGGAGGACAAATAGCTAAGGCATGATCTCTCCACATAATCAAAAGCTTCTAAGACAAGCCCTATTCATTTCGCAGCCTTGATTAGCTTGTGATAGCGTGCAAGATCTTCTGGCCTATCTATATCCCATAATGGGGGCAACACTAAATAATTAAAATCAAGTCGCTGCAAATGAGAAATCGTCTGCTCATAAACCGTGTTTGTTCCCCAGGCAATGTCCTTAAACAGCCGTGCATCAACTCGCGTTAAACCCAAAGAAATATATCCACCATCTTCAGCGGGAATAATCACCGCCTCGTAATTATTCAATAATGCAGAAAACGCTTGACGTATTACATTGCCATTTAATACGGGACAATCGGTACCAATAATCAGCGCTCGCTGCACATGCTGCAACGTAGCCTGAAACGCGTTAAGCATTTTTTCTCCCAGGGTTTTTCCTCGCTGCTCTGCTAATTGCAAATCAAATTGTCGTACAAGGTTTTGAAAAAAAAAGTGATGCCGATCCGGGCTACACCATAAAGTAGTAAGCCACTCATTAGAGCTGCCAGAAGAGATGCCTTCAAGTGTCCGCAATACCAATTCTTCGTGTATTCTAGCGGCACCACTAGGTCCAATTGCGGGTATTAAACGGGTTTTTGTTTTGCCCGCAATAGGTGCCTTCGCAAAAACAATCAAACCTTGTTCATTCACTGCTTAACACCTTGCAACCCGGAGAGAAATTTTATTTTTATTAACCCCTGAAATTTATTCAATGATGACGATATCGATCAGCCAAGCAACTCGGGCTAATCCCGATAAAGTATGCAAAACGTAAACGCCACATCAAAAAAATAGTTCGCCAAATACCATGTTCTTCCCAGCGTCGACTCGAGGTGATAACACATGCTTTTGAGCAATATGGTTTAGACATTTTTTTTAAGCGCTTGCTCATTGCAATATCCTCCATCAATGCTAGCTCTGGAAACCCTTCTTGTAATTCAAATAGGTTTTTACGGATGAATATCGCTTGATCCCCAGTTGCAACCCCCGAAATACGCGACCGGAGGTTTATCATTTTTTCTATTAGTCGAAACATGAATTGCTGCCCTGACAGCTGGACATCAAATCGCCCCCAATGAAACCCCTGGATGAGTGCATTATTCAATATTGATTCAGTGTTCTCTGGCAGTAGAGTATCTGCGTGCAAAAAAAGTAGCACCTGTCCAGTAGCGATTTTTGCCCCAGCGTTTAACTGCTTAGCCCTGCCTTTGCTGCCCTTTATCCAGTGATCGACTAAGGGCCTAGCCAATGCGAGAGTGTCATCAACACTACCACCATCTGACAAAATAATTTCGTGACCTAATTTTCGAAGATACTGCAAACCTCGCAAATTATTTGCAATCGATTTTTCTTCATTCAAGGCCGGAATGACGATACTGATCTTCGTATCATTCATCATATTTATTGCCTCAACTCAAAACAACTACCACCACAGGACTAACTCAATGCACCGCCACAACTGCTGCCTTGTCCCGCCGTACAACCATAGCAGTGATCTGCAATCGCAATCTCTTCGCCTACAAGATCCGTATTCAATAAATCGGTAATATGTGTTCGAGGCTTATGTCCAAATCGGGCAAGCAAACCCAATTGCTGGTTAAAATCACAATCGTATACGTAACCTTGCCAATCAATACTTAACAAGTTTTTACACATCACCGATGCTAAATTAGATGTTGAGAACGCGTCACGCAGCAATTGCATATAGGAATCAAACTCACCCTTTGATACCAGGGTGCTTCCAAAACGTTTTATTGGCATATTGGTGATGGTAAGAAGACAGTTAAATACAATGTCATATTCTGTGGCTAAACGATGTTTATAATTTTTTTCTAAAGCCTCTTGTGCAGGCGGTAAAAAAGCACCTAAAGGGTTATACACCAAGTTTAGTAACAACCCGCTATTTTCTCGTCCATAACCCAATTCATTGAGTCTTTTCAAGCCCAGGATACTTTGCCCAAAAACCCCCTTGCCTCTTTGTAGATCCACATTATCCTGTGTATAACAAGCTCTGATTCTGGTACCTCTCCTATTATATCTCC
>CAZWUO010000178.1:0-7720 GCA_964636675.1 uncultured Ectothiorhodospiraceae bacterium | reverse complement strand
CAACATTGTCTACAGCCCGTTTTTCTGGAATTTCAATTATTCAACATCCCCCCCTCTTGCAGAAAACGCGTTGAACCATTTTTAATTCCCACATAAAGCATATTGTTTGCATATATTAGGTATAATAACACGAAGAATATAGCAAACTTTGGGCAAAGCTAAAAAGTGGATATAGCAAAACAAATACACACGGGCTGTGAGCCTAAATATGAGTGGGTGAAATAAAATGAAAATTTGGGTAGACGCAGACGCCTGTCCCGGTGTCATCAAAGAGATTCTATTTAAAGCAGCCAACCGCAGCAAAGTACTTACCACTCTGGTGGCTAATCAGTTTATGCGTACTCCGCCATCGCCATACATAAAATTACTGCGGGTCACCCCTGGTTTTGATGTGGCAGATGATGAAATCGTCAAAAGAGTCAGCCCCGGCGATCTCGTCATCACCAGCGATATTCCCTTAGCCGCAGAAGTGATTGAAAAAGGAGGGCTTGCGCTCAATCCTCGGGGGGAACTTTATTCCGCCAATGATATTAAATCACGCCTCAACATGCGAGACTTTATGGATACCATGCGCTCAAGCGGAATACATACCGGTGGTCCGCCCGCGCTAAACCAAACCGACCGCAGAGATTTTGCAAACAATCTCGATAGGTTACTCACACAATATACTAACCGTTAATAACAATGCATAGACCGGCACTTGAAAACCACGGTTATTTTATTCAAACAAACCTAAGATTGATACGACGCATCACGCTTATGCCAACGATCAAGCAAAACAAAAATATTTTTACCGCAGTGCTCACAACAATAGAGCTTACTCGTGGGCAGCAAACGCATCCACCAATTGCGCCGAATGCGCACAAATTTTTCAAACTTACACTCCGGGCATTTAAGACTTTTGCGCGTCATTTTTAGAAACATTAATCCTCCCTATAACCTATAGGAACCCTCAACAAATAACTATAACCAGCAACCAAGACGGTCTACGCCGCCTGTGCAAATATGACTAACAAGCCTAATAGAAGTTCCAAGGCCAATAGACTTTTTTAAGACGAGGATTTGTACTTTATGAACTAACTCAAAACTCAATATCCGAATCTTAGGGAAAAATAAATATTATCATTATTTTGAAACTGGCCCTTGTCCGTGTTTATGCTTGCGCCAAAAAATAGATTTCCGCCCAGGGTATACGAGCAATGATCATCCTGTTGATATTTCAGCGATGAACGTACAAAACCGTCGTCATCGCGCGGTGCGTATAAAGAAAAAACAGTCCAGACTACTTTTTGACTCATCGCCATGCCCGTCAAGCGTAACGAAATCTCATGCCGGTATTCTTGTTCCGCAGACATTCCATCCTCTAGTGCAACTCGATAATTAGGATACTGTTCCTTTTTTCTGAAATAATATTGAACACTTGCAGTGAGATCTCTGACGACTTCCTGCGCATATCCCAAAAGCCCTCTGAACTCACTATTTTGAATAAAGGCATTATTCCCACGACGATCATCACCCGACCTATACTGCCCAAATTCGATATTAGCAATACCATCAAATAACGGGCCACGTACGCTTGCTCCAAGCACACTCAAACGTGGAAAAATAAAAACACCATTAGAATTAATACCCATCGGACTTTTCCAATAACCTTGATAGCCATAGGCCGCTAACTCATAATTTGCTAAGTTTCGAAAGGCTCTTAATGCAAACTCTTGACTCTCAAAAAGTTTATCTGGCTGCTCAACCAAAAACACCGAGTTAACACCGGCTATCCGGTTTAGCTGTGGATTAAAATACGAGACGCGTTTGCCATCAACATATCTATCTGCATCAAAGACTGGGGTATAAACAATATCAAGATTGACTACATCGTGAAACAATGTCAGCTTTATGACATCCGAGGGTGCTTTCAAATACTCTTCTTTGCGTCCTATAAAAAAGGCATTCCAGTCTTTTGGAAACAAATCATTAATAAAAATGAGATCACCGGTTCCCCAAGTCACAATCTGCCGACCTATTTTTACATCCATAAAATCTATAGGTGTAAAACTGATATTCAAATGTCTTAAATCCAACCAGCCATCGCCGTTTTGCAAATCCACCGCATAAGCAGCCTCAACATCTGCGACCCGCACCACATCATAAATAAAGTCTGCGGCAACTGAATAAGTAATTAAATCAGTATCTTTATCGAATTCAAGCTGTATTCTAGCCTCGCGGAGGGCTTGTTCAGTTAAATAGGATTGTCTCTTCCGCCAGTATCCGTTTCTGAGATCTACGGACGCCTCAAGACCTGACCAAAAATCGCTGGCATGCTCATCAAGATCTTCCGTCGTATCGTCGAAAATAGTCTCATCAGATATCGAAAACTCAGGTAATTCGTGACCCACAGCAGATGATGCATCATCTGCAAGTGCCTCAGTTAAGAACAGCAGCAACAAGATGCAGATGGCCATTACTCTACTCACCGTAGCGCTACCTCCTGAAAAAGTAAGCGATAAATTCAGTAACATCGATGTTTAGGCCTTTAGCGTAAATACTTCTTAGGAAATTTTCTAAGATAACGCTCCGTAAAAAGCTGATCATCAAGCCCGATATTATATTCTACTTTTTGGTAACGCATAATCGTCTTACTTCCTGTCAATAAATTCTCCATGCTCGCCTTGATCACGGTAGAAAATCCTTGTATGTTTTTCACTTTCAATGTTTTTGCAACACGATACTTGGTATTTTTTTTGTCAAAATATTCTATCTTCATAGGGATAAAACTTTCTTTATGAATATAAATTCGATAATACGCAAACTCCACTGATTCGGGATCTTTAGGCACACTCTTAACAACATATAATTTATCAGTGGTTGCTTCCAAACTAAAGCGGTCGGCGTCAAGATTTCTTCCCGAAATATCTTCGTAGAAAAAATCTGAGCCTACAAAACTAGTTCGTTTATCGCTTGCTGCAATTCGTTTGACCAAGTCCAAGGCCGGCAGATAAACCCAACGTGTATCATTTTCCTGTAAATGCTTCCATACCAGAAAGGTCATTTTTCTAACATCTGCCGGTCGACGCAGATAAATATAAAATTTCTGATCGCTGAGATATGCTAACCCTGTTAGCGCATCAGAATCTGCTACATCTCTGCGTAACACCGTCATCTGTCTTTTTCTTTCACGGCCTTTATTATCTGTAATCACCATCGAAACCTGAGCTCGGCCACTTTTACCTTGGTAATAAACAACCTGATTAGAACGTTGAACGATATCTTCAACGGATAAATCATTAGCCACTGACGAATTCATCAATAAAAGAAACAGCATAACTTGAACCAGCAACACACTAACGATTGGCTTTAATTGATACATATCAAATCCTTTTTTGGATACCGACTAAATAATGGGATTATGCCCATGCTATTCGTTGGACTTTTGGTTAAACCTAGAATCCGCAGTTGGACGAGTTGAAGTGTGCGTTTGCGGTGGTGTATATCCAGGCGTAGCGACGCGGAATAGTGAGCTATTCCAAGGAGCGACAACGCAGAGATACGCCGCCGCAAGCGTGCAATTCGGCGCGTAGCGGGACTCACCTCCAGGATGAAAGCTTGATTCAGTCGTTAACTCTGGCATTTCAGTGAGTTATGTCACGAGATTAGCGGTCAACTGCGGAATCTTGGTTAAACAGATACTTCTGCAACACGCTTATCAGGGCTGGCAGCATCAGCAATGATGCCACCCCCGCAGCAAGCAGAATCGAAGCGATTAATACACCTACGGTTTGATACGGCACCAGCGGCGCCGCCAATAAAGGCAAAAAACCCACGCCCACAATAATTGCATTGCGCGTAATTGCACGCGCTGGCTCACCAAACACAGCGTCCAAGGTATCCGGCCAGTTACCATGTATGGCATAAATCTGTCGTGTACGCGAAAGAAAATGGATGGCATAATCAATCGCCAAGCCTAAGCTCAATGCACTCAGCACCGCCACAGGCATATCATAATCCTTGCCCACTAAACCAATGACCCCGTAGATCAAAGCCAGACTCATGGTTAGGGGAATCATCGATAACAAACCCCATAACATTGAGCGAAACAAAAAGCTCATCATCATAAATACAATGATAAAACTACCCACTAACGCATTTACCATTCCTGCGACCATTTTTTCCTGCCAAACGCTATTAATATAAGTCAAGCCAAACCAACGATGAGACAACTCAATAGGCGGTGGATTGCGCTCGAAATATGCTTGCACAGCTTGCTCAACTTGCAACATATCCTGATTATCACCACTGCGTAATTGCAACATGATATTGGCTTTGCGATAATCCGGCGTCACAAAATGCCACAAATCATGTGGTCGATGACTGTTCTGATACGTTAATAATGTTTGCGCGACAGCATTTCTATTATCAGGAATACGAAAATCATCCACATTCCCCAAGTACAACTCACGATGAACCGTTTTTACAATATCTACAATAGAATTCGATTTTCCAACCACGGGAATATCTTTCAGATAGGTTTGCAGACCTTCTATATACAAAAGTACTTCCGGAGTTTTGAAAACTTCTGATGCTTGTTTTTCTAAATCGATAAGCTGCTGTACTTGCTCCCAAAAATCATATGCCCCCGATTCGACCGTATCTAATTGCTTGGCAATATGTGCATCGAGAAATGTTAATAATTCCTCCTTGCTTTGCTTGGTTTTTACTTGCTGCACGATAAACATTGATAAATCGTTTACCAGCGCACTGCCTTGGCTCGAACTAAGGTCAACCAGCGCCGATTTAAGCGCATAAATTTTTACCAATAAATCTTTACTATAATGCTCCACGGGTTCATTAAGTTCTGTAGACTCTAAGGCGAGATAAGTCAGGTATGTGCCCGCAAACTTCTCGTTAAGCACCTTATCCGCAACCCGAATGGGGTGGGACTCCTCAAACCATTTTGTAGGATTATCATTAATATTGATTTGCTTAATCCCAATCAGCGCAATCACCAGCGCAACCAGCGACCCAAGAATAATCAATTTTCTTTGCTGAAAGCTAACACGCCCTGTTTTCTGCAACACCTTAGACAACAGACTTTGCTCGGCACTGCCATCATTTTTTGCATAACCAAAATTTTCTAGGCGTTTTTCTGGGATAAACATGATGAATGCGGGAATAAAGGTAATCGTCCAAAACCAGGCTAAAAACACCCCTATGGCAACAAACAAGCCAAACACCTGAACCGGCGGTATGGGCGTAAAATACAAGGAAGCAAAGCCAGCCATCGTGGTTAAAGTAGTGAATAACATTGGCTTAAACAAATGCCCCATGACTTTAAGCAAGGTCGCTTTGCGGTCTCTGGTTTTTTGATATTGATCAAAAAACTCAGATAAAATATGCACCGAATCAAGCACTGCAATCGGCATAATAAAAATCGGAATCATCGAACTCATGATGTGTATCGTATTGCCCGAAATAATAAATACCGCCATGGTAGATAATGAGCAAACCATGGCAACAATCATCGGCGACACAACAAGCACCAGTTTTTTAAAAAAATACCAAAGCAGTAAAAAAATGACCAGCATCGCCAATGGTGCTGATACAGCCATTTGATAAAACATTTCGATGCCAAACGTATCTTCCGCTACGGGTAAACCCGTAATATGATATTGATTCTGCTGATCATCTCCCCAACTCGAAATTTTTTCCTCTAGCGCCTGTTTAACCTGATAACTATAGTGCTTGTCCGACAATGGCAGATATAAAGCGATCGCTTTACCATCGTCACTGACCAAGGTGCCGTTTAACAATGGAATTTTCTGCGCTCTTTCCCTAATAGCTAGCGCCTGCGCTTGGCTGGTCGGCGGCTGCGGCATCAGCCAGTCAAATTTCACAGCCCCCAAGCCTGCTTGCTCGATACTGTCGACTAAAGAAGGCGCAATCATATCGACTTCAAGCACCCCTGCTAGCGACTTAGCTTGCCCTGGCTGTGCATCGGGATCTGGCCACACCAGTGTTTTTGCAAATTCTGTCAACTCATAAATCTGACGCAGTGATTGTGGATTAAACACTCCCTCCGGGTGTTCATCATTCACCACACCAACGACGACCATATCGGATAAGGAAAACTCCTGTTTCATCGCATGATGAAATAATCTGACCGGCTCCTCACTGGACAACATATTCTCGGGGTCAGTATCCACTGCAAGCGGATTCAACATAGAAAACGTAGCAGGCCAAAGGCTTGGCAGCAAGGCCAGCATGATAACCAGGGCCGTGGAAAGCAACATTGCCGTGGTCACCATTCGAGGTTTATCCACAGAATATTGAATGAGTTTATTCGGCTTAGTAAGCACCATAGCTGCCCTCTATAAAAGTTGAGAATCAAACATCACGAACCCAAGTGTATTAGAGAATACTTATATTGTAAAGCAAAAATCCCCCTTCCTTTAAAAAGCGGATTCTAGGTTCAGGGCATGTCGGCCTCAGTTATGTTAAAAATTTCACGAGCAAAATAGGTTATCGCATTATCAAAACCTCGAACAGTGCTTTACACGGACCGTTTGCCGGCATAGAGTTTAGATTTTAAAGGACACTAAGACAACATGATCGAAGAGCTGCAACAAGTATTACGGTCTGAAATACCGCTGACTAATGATATATGCATTGAGACCAAAGCGTTTTCTGGACTGGCGCTCACATTATTCGCACCACTTGCAAAAAACATTAACCATAAATCCACTGCCTTCGGTGGCAGCTTATATTCTGTCTCGGTTTTATCCGGATGGGGCTTGATTTATTTGGTATTGAAACAACACGGCTTAACCGGACATATCGTCATCCAAGAAAGCAATACCAAATTTCTACGACCTGTGGCGTCTGATATAATCGCCACGAGTACCTTTTCTTCTCAAGAGCAATGTGACAAATTCATTCACAGGTATAAGAGAAAAAATATCGCGCGGGTTAAACTGATCTCGAAAATTCTGAGCGACGATCTTCCCGCAGTGATATTTGAAGGAAGCTACGTTGTCCACTCCTAACACACTAAAGCAGATAAACGAAGCAAAATGCCCGCTTTGTGGCAAACCGAATCAATGCATGGTTGTGCAAGCTAAAAATCGTAATACAGCATGCTGGTGTATGGATAAAAAATTTCCTGCGAGCCTGATCAATAAAATTCTTAACAAAAACATTCATAGATCCTGCATCTGTATTAACTGTTTGCAAAAACCAAAGCGGTAAAATTTACAGTTAATACTTAGAGAAGAACTGCTTATTTAAAATACTCAGTGAGAACAAAGCAAAAAAAAATGAAAAAAAGTCAACGCAATACGTCCTCGACGCTCACCAACACAAAAAGCAAGATAAAAATAATTCATGCTTTTTTGTTGTTACTCACTACTTTTCACTCGCCAATGCTTGCAAGTAACGATGCGATAGAAGCAAGTGCTGCCGTCCTTAATCAAATCATGGAACCCTTCACAACCAACTATTCGATTAATATGGGCACTATGTCTTATATCGAGCAACAAACATTGCACAGCATGATTGAAATGTCATCGGTAATTACACTAGGCCGAAGCCTACGTATCGGAGGAAAACTTAATCTAGCGCCTGCAGCTTCGAGTGACCCTGACATGCTCCATGTCGTAGGCGGCATAATATTCGGCTATAAAGGAATTCAATCACCCTTTACAGCGTCCTATTATGATGTTGCACTTGG
>CAZWUO010000177.1:0-7764 GCA_964636675.1 uncultured Ectothiorhodospiraceae bacterium | reverse complement strand
AACAGCCAAACCACGTCATCACCAGAAACAGCACCGGCGGAAAGGTGGTCGACCATGGGGCCTGCACTTTGAAAACAAACCGCCGGATCACCTCGACAAAGATGATATCTCGGTTCATTTCTCCAACCGTAATTTCCACGGGAAAAATGACTCCATCAGAGGATTTCCCTTCTGCTTCTATGGTACGCCTAAAAATATCTGTTGAGCTGCCATTCAATATTTCATTCATGCGATCATTATGTTTAACATTGAAGGAGTCGGACATCAAAATATTCACCGGTGATCCCTCTAGTTTTTTTTCTGAAATATTGAACATGCGTTGCGCTGACTGGTTTGATTTACAGATCACACCCTGGACATTAATCGTTATTATTGCATCATTTGCATTATCTAATACCGCTTGTAATTCTTTTTCTTGTTCTACAAGCTGTTGCTGTATAATAAGTAGATCTTTGTGTCGATGTGAAGCCAAAACAAATTGCGCTGCAATTTTCAACAGAAGAGACACTCCATTCGAAAAATTTCTATCGAAACGACTCGATATTCGGCTACAGCAAATTAAACCAATAATTTTTTTTCCATTAAATAATGGTAATGAAATGTAATACCTATACTCTTTATTCTTACCAACTAATTTTATTTTTTCTGTTGAAATATCATTCTCTATAGAGTTTTCATTTTTTAATATATTTAAAGATAATCTATTAAATACTTTACTTAATGCACTCCATTTTAATTTTTTATTATTCTCACTTTCTAGAAAAACACGGGTTATTTCATTAATTCTAGAATTTTCAGGAGACACCACATCATATATTACACCTGAATCGCATCCAGAATATTTCACAATTTCAGTTAATGCATAATTAATGGACTGATCACACCCATTGAGAACAAAGTCAAAACCAACAATCTTACCAGCTACTTCAATTATTTTCTCGTTGTCCATAACATAGACTATTAACGAATCTCAGGAATACGAGCTGCTTTCGAGTATCTCGGTCACTTTACCTCGCAAATCACTCGCGCTAAATGGTTTTTGCAAGATATCCCCCACACCTAGCAGCTTAGCTACCGGAAGATAATCGTAACGACCAGTGACCCCACCACCTCCAGAAATCGCCAATATTGCAACATCGGGATATGTCTTGCGTAGTTTCATAATCAAATCTATGCCGTTCGTATTCGGCATAACTAAATCAGTAATCACCAAGTTTACCGGAAATTCCTCAATTTTATTCCAAGCTTGTTCACCATCAATCGCTTCCTGAATATTATATTCATTCGTGTTCAACATTTCTTTGAGCAAAACCCTCACCGAATCATCATCATCAACGATAAGAAGATTGACTTTCTCATTTTCATCGTTTTTCATTGTCATTTAACGTTTCCTTATCAATTAATATTGCTAAAATAAATCGACTTCTCCATCACCCATTTCAGTCTGAGAAATTGGGTTATGTGTATCCCTGCATAATATCGAAGTGACATTATTGGATACGGATGTAAGCAACTGATTGCAGTTATCATTCCCATTACTTTCACGTTTCGTCTGATTAACATCCAGGTTTGAAGTTTCTAAATATTCTTTAATATTACTTGTTTTGTTAATTATGTGAGTAATCAGCTGGTTTACCATGTCTTCAAATTGCAACGATCTGACAGCCACGCCAACATCCGCACTTATTTTTTCGGAAATATCCGAAACACTATTCAGCTTAACTTCCATTTCTTGGTTTAAAACCTTTACATCTTCCATCATCACAGAGACTCGATCTTTAGAACTTAATGTCATCGTCAAATCTCTGGAAGCCATTTGCCCGATAATTTGACTCGCCCCATCCACTGTTGATCGAGTATTTCCAATTTGCGACCGGATTTGATCGCTAAACTGATTACTTCGTTGCGATAGTGTTCTCACTTCTTCCGCAACGACTGCAAACCCTCGGCCCGCCTCACCTGCCCTCGCCGCTTCTATTGCGGCATTCAGAGCTAATAGATTAGTCTGCTCACTGATTCCATCAATTTCCATTAACAGTTTTTCAACCGATGAAATTTGGCCGCTGACATCGTCCATGGCTGTCACCAGATCCGTACTGCCCTTACTCATCGCTAATATATTTTCTACAAATTGCTCGATTAATTCAGCAGCCTCTTTGGTAAACTCATGGATATTGACACCACCGCCTGAATCCTCGGATATTCGATCGATCAGTCCGGTGACCATTTCTTCTTGTTCTCTAGACTGGCCCTCAAGGCCTTGAAAACTTGAAAGTAGTCCAACAATCGCATCCGATATTAAATCTTGAATTTGCTTAAGACAATCTTCTACTTCGTCAACTTGTGCGCTAAACGCATTATTGCTCGATAATAGAAAATCGGATAATAGACCTAAAGAATTATCTTTTTGATGGGTAAAATCTTCGAGTTGCTTAACGATGTTTTTTTGCTGTTTGCTAAAGAGAAAAAAACCCAATAACAATAATATAATTGAAGCTGCAACGGTTACGATGACATGAGACCCAATCGATACAATGGCGAGCACTATTGGAATAGCGAGGAAAAATAACCAGTTTTGTTGGATGATATCTCGTTTGTTGTAGATTGTAGTCATGTTCTGTGTATTCGTAAATTACCCGCGTATCGTTACCCACAAACCAATGTACACACCAACTTTAGCCTTTACGGTATTGCACCTGTTAGCAACAAATAGTTATCTAAAATATCGCGCTGCCATTCACTTAACTTAATGACCCTATGACCCACAAGCATTTGATCCGACTATAATCGGCATCACCACCCATGAATTCAGCAACAGATTGCAAAGCTTTTCATCGATAATATCGGTTTTAACGTATTCTTCCTTTAGAATTATTCTTGTATGTTCGATAGTAAATGATAGGTATATTAAGACGCGGATGCCGGTTTAAATAAAAAGGATTTCCTAAATGGAAACTGTAATACATCTTCAAATATTTACGTCCTATTATTCAAGGACTTATTCTAAAGTTTTTCGAATGTTGGGGAATTTATCGGTTTGTCGACCTGTTGCTAAAAACAGACACATGAAATTCAAAGCAATATTACACGGGAATATTGCGGCGCATTATCAATATATTTGTTTCCTATTCATGGCTAATCAACGACAATTAACGGTTAACGCTGTCTTAAGCCGTTTAACAGGTTTGGTTCATTTATGTGTTTTACACTGGCATAGTAATAGCACCGCCTGCCGTAATATATATGAAGGTAATGTCAGCTAAAATGGCAAAAACTAAGCGATATTTGACACCTAACGAAGTCGCAGATTTATTAATGGTCTCACCTGTCACGGTACGACAGTGGGCGCAAAAAGGACTCTTAAAAGCCCTCAACACACCGGGTGGCCATCGGCGTTTCACCTGGCGTGAAGTAGAAAGTTTTGCGAAGCAAAGAGGACTTACCTTACTTCCACCACAACATGATTCGTTGCGGATATTAGTCGTAGATGATGATCTTCAGCTTCGCGGTTATTTTAAGGAGTTACTGGCTAACCTTGCTGAAGACGTGGTCATTGAAGTCGCAGAAAATGGTTTTGAAGCCGGTCGTTTGGTACAGTCTTTTCATCCAGATTTCGTATTACTTGACCTTATGATGCCAGGTATTAATGGATTTTCTGTCTGTCAACAGCTAAAAGAAGACCCTAGAACACGATCCATAAAAATCATCGCGATGACAGGTTATTATACCCAGGAAAATGTTGATCGCATTAAATCAGCTGGCGCAGAAGATTGTTTACAAAAACCAATAGATCAAGCAAAGCTGCTTGCCGCACTCGGAGTTAGTATAAACACCGAAGGAGCCTCTGATTAAGTCATCTAGCGAGCGTAAGCTGCGTTAAATTGAAACTATTGATATCTCACTTCAATGATTTCTAATTCCCTTTCTCCGCCCGGTGTTTTTACGGAAACTACATCCCCTTCTTCCTTGCCAATTAATGCATGCGCAATAGGCGCATTAACGGATATTTTCCCTTGCTTGATATCGGCCTCATCGTCACCGACTATCATATAAGTCATCTCATTCCCGCTGGGTTCTTCTGCAACTAATACCGTTGTACCAAAAATAACGCGACTGCTTGGGGCTACCTTAGAAATATCGATGACTTGAGCATTGGACAATTTTCCTTCAATATCCTGTATCCGACCCTCTATAAATCCTTGCTGTTCGCGCGCAGCATGATATTCAGCATTTTCTTTTAAATCACCATGCTCTCTTGCTTCTGCGATAGCTTGTATCACTTTAGGTCGGGCATTTGTCTTTAGTTCGACTAACTCTGTACGTAGCATCTCTGCGCCTTTCGCTGTCATAGGGTGTTTAACCATTAATGTAACTCCTTATGTAAATCTTGCAGACTAGTGACGTCTGTTTGGTGCAGACATTTAAGCGCTTCACAAGTGGCATGCGCTCCTGCTATTGTAGTCGCATAGGTTACCTTATGGCGTAAAGCGGCTCGTCTTATTTCTACCGAGTCCTCAATAGCTTGCTTTGTTTGCGCGGTGTTTATGATTAAACTTATTTCATCATTTTTAACCCGATCCACAATATGTGGTCTGCCTTCTGTCACTTTTTTCACTCGTTCATTTTCTATACCGGCATCTGTAAATGCTTCAGAAGTGCCGTTGGTTGCGAGTATTTTAAAACCCAGCGCAATCAAATCGCGAGCGACTTCAATCGCAACGGGTTTGTCGCTATCTTTTGCGCTGATAAAAGCTAATCCAGTTTTGGGTAAATTAACACCCGCACCAAGCTGAGCTTTCGCAAAAGCCTCACCGAAGGTCCTCCCTACCCCCATCACTTCACCTGTGGATTTCATCTCAGGCCCTAATATCGGATCAATCCCGGAAAATTTTGCGAAGGGGAACACCGCTTCTTTCACCGAGAAATAACTCGGTATAGAGATCGAGCTTAAATCTAAATCAGAAATTTTTTGCCCTGCCATACAGCGCGCAGCAATTTTTGCCAGCGGTAAACCCACCGCTTTAGACACAAATGGAACCGTACGCGATGCACGAGGATTTACTTCAATAATATAAATATCATCACCCTTAACTGCAAACTGTGTATTCATCAGCCCGATGACACCAAGATCCTTGGCCATAAGACTCACTTGCTCGCTGATGCGCTGCTGGAGTTCTTTGGATAATGAATAAGGCGGTAAAGAACATGCTGAATCTCCAGAATGCACTCCTGCTTGCTCGATATGTTGCATAATACCACCAATAAATACTTCGTCGCCGTCACAAATGGCGTCCACATCCAACTCCATCGCGTCATCGAGGAATCGATCCAGTAACACCGGAGAATCATTGGATACTGAAACTGCTTCTCGCATATAACGCTGCAAGTCCTCTTCGCTGTATATAATTTCCATCGCCCGTCCACCGAGAACATAAGAAGGACGTACGACCAAAGGATATCCGATATCTCGCGCTAAAACTTTTGCTTCATCAACGGTACGCGCAGTCGCGTTTGGCGGTTGCTTCAAACCCAGTTTGGTAATCATTTTCTGAAATCGTTCGCGGTCTTCGGCCTTATCGATTGCATCGGGTGAAGTTCCAATAATAGGTGCACCCGCAGCTTCTAAGTCCCGCGCAAGTTTGAGAGGAGTTTGTCCACCATACTGTACAATGACGCCTTCGGGTTGTTCTACTGAGATAACTTCTAATACATCTTCTAAGGTCAATGGTTCAAAATACAAACGGTCTGACGTATCATAATCCGTAGACACCGTTTCCGGATTGCAATTTAACATTATTGTTTCATAACCATCTTCACGCAGAGCAAACGCCGCATGCACACAACAATAATCAAACTCAATGCCTTGCCCGATTCTGTTAGGGCCACCTCCCAATACTAAGATTTTTTTCTCATTACTCGGACGTGACTCACATTCTTCTTCGTAAGTGGAATACATATAGGCAGTTGCAGTAGAAAACTCAGCAGCACATGAATCTACACGTTTGTATACCGGCTTAATACCCAATTCATGCCGGTACTTTCTAACGTCATTTTCGGATGAACCTAATAAGACCGCAAGCCGCTTATCAGAAAAACCTTTACGTTTTAAACCAAATAATTCTTTGGCGTCTATACTTCTAAGAGAGAGTTCTTTTATTCTGGTTTCTGTGTTAATTAAATCTTCAATTTGTACCAAGAACCACGGATCAATTTTTGAGTGTTTAAACACATCTTCAACGGTAAATCCTGCACGGAATGCATCACCGACATACCAGAGTCGCTCAGGCCCCGGTACCGCGAGTTCATGCCGAATGATTCCCTTCAAATTTTCGTCATTTAAATCGACAATTTCATCAAAACCATATTTCCCCGTCTCTAATCCACGCATCGCTTTTTGCAATGATTCTTGCAAAGTCCGACCAATCGCCATCACCTCTCCGACTGATTTCATTTGCGTCGTTAGGGATGCGTCAGCATTGGGAAATTTCTCAAACGTAAAACGTGGGATTTTGGTAACCACATAATCGATCGACGGTTCGAAAGAAGCAGGAGTGCTGCCTCCGGTTATCTCATTGCTCAGCTCATCAAGGGTAAATCCAACGGCCAATTTAGCTGCTACTTTGGCAATCGGAAAACCCGTCGCCTTAGAAGCCAACGCAGAAGAACGTGACACACGAGGATTCATCTCAATCACAATCATTGCACCATTATCAGGATTAACCGCAAACTGAACATTGGAACCACCCGTATCAACGCCAATTTCACGTAACACCGCTAAGGATGCATCACGCATGATTTGGTACTCTTTATCGGTTAAAGTCTGGGCAGGTGCAACGGTAATAGAATCTCCCGTATGTACCCCCATCGGGTCTAGGTTTTCTATCGAGCAAATAATAATACAGTTGTCTTTGTGGTCACGCACCACTTCCATTTCATATTCTTTCCAACCTAATACGGACTCTTCAATCAACAGCTCATTCGTGGGAGAAAGATCTAAACCTCGCTCACATATTTCGACAAATTCTTCATGGTTATAGGCAATGCCACCGCCACTACCGCCCATGGTAAAAGAAGGCCTAATAATCGTTGGATAGCCTATCTTAGTCAGTGCATATTCTGCTTCTTCCAGCGTGTGTGCGATTAATGAGTTCGGTGTAGCAAGCCCTATATTAGTCATTGCCTGGCGAAATCGCTCGCGATCTTCCGCTTTATCAATGGCATCTTTAGAAGCACCGATCATTTCAACCTGGTATTTTTCTAATACGCCATTGGCCACCAGGTCTAACGCGCAATTTAACGCTGTTTGCCCCCCCATGGTGGGCAGCAAAGCATCGGGGCGTTCTTTTTCAATGATCTTTGCCACTGTTTTCCAATGAATAGGTTCGATGTACACAACATCTGCCGTCTCAGGATCCGTCATTATCGTTGCGGGATTGGAGTTAATGAGAATAACTTTATAACCCTCTTCCCTTAAGGCTTTGCAAGCCTGGGCACCCGAATAATCAAATTCACACGCTTGGCCAATGACAATGGGGCCAGCACCAATAATTAAAATACTTTTTAAATCAGAACGTTTTGGCATTATCTCGCTTCTTTATTTTCTTACGCATTATTTTCCTAAGCATTGTTTTTCTAAGCATTGTTTTTCTAAGCATTGTTAACGGGTGCTTCGACTTGCCATCATTGCAACAAATTGCTTAAACAAAGGTTCGACATCGCGTGGGCCGGGGCTTGCTTCTGGGTGTCCCTGAAAACTAAAGGCGG
>CAZWUO010000176.1:0-7851 GCA_964636675.1 uncultured Ectothiorhodospiraceae bacterium | reverse complement strand
TGCGTTGTTCATGGTAAAAACCAAGAGCGTGACCAAACTCGTGCACCGCACTGGCCTCTATACAAAATTGCCGATAACTTTCTGATGTTGATCCGCATATGGGCGACCATTCTTCAAACGTAAAGTTTAAAATCATTCCTAAGCGATGATCTCCGAGTGCCGATCCAAATGCAAAAACTGTCGGCCCAACAGTGCCGATGCCAATCCTTATGCCATTACCGCCTTTAGGGGAAAATTCAGGACATTCTCCCCATCCAACAAACCTCACTTTTGACGCAGCTTCCCAAGTATTAGCTACAGCATCTTTTACCCAAGTGAATTCCTTCTCATATATTGGATTAAGAACTTTAAAACTGGTCCAGCACACAGGAATTTCATGTTGTTCCCAGATTACTTTAGTAGCAACAACTCCCTTTGCAGATGGTTGTGCATAGGCAGCATAGGGACTCAATAAAAATAAACAAATTAAAAGCTTTATATAATTAAATTTCACAGACTTCTCCAAAATGAACGTTTTATAGTACGACAGTACCCATATATGTTCGTCAGTAATAATTTCAATATTTTTTTATTCATCATTTTATTAGGTTGTATATTTTTTATCGCGGCAACAGAAAAATCGGCGAAATAGAAATATAACGACTATTTGAATAATTAACGCAAGGTAAATTTATTTTGACAAATTGCTACTTTGAAGTGACTCAAATATTAAACTGCTTTGAGTAGTTCATGAAATCAAGCCTCCTCCAAGGCTGGAGGTATGTGACTTAAATTTGTTAATCAAGTAGTAATTGAGTCCAACCAAGTCTACCAGCATTACCCCAAGCAGGAACGTCGGTACAAGAGTCATGATCATAAAATCTGATTAAAACCTTTTTTCCAGAAACTTTCGCTGCCATCAAAGTAGAATACATTGTTTTGCAAACCGTAGGCGAAACACCATTTCTATTGGTGGCGCCATCAACGTTACACAAGTATGTGTATGTTGGTCCACCGGCGAGAGAAAGTGTAACTGTCCCTGCACTATTTAACTGTAAACTTAGGTTGGTTACGGTTCCTGTGCAATCTACTGCAAATGCGCTTCCTGGTATTGTTATCAATAAAGTTAACATCAATACTATCAATTTTAATTTCATTATTTACTTCTCACTGTTTTAAAAAATCTAATCGGCATCTTTATACGCCAAAAGGCACACATGCCAGCGGTATTTTTTTCGAAGAGCCTATCTTAATCAACCCTTTAATCTGTCACCCAATAAGGTACTAATTATTGGTCGAGTTGTGGATCCTCCCCAAAATGGAATAAATTCACACCCAGCACTCCACAGCCCAATTTTCTTGCCTGCGGCATATGCTGTCATTGCTGCTGATACCATATTACGGTGTCCGGGCAGATCTCCTTTTAAGTGTACTAAACCGGTATCGCCACAATTGTCAGGATTAGTCACACCGGACACCCACAAGGTCATACCACCATTCCCATGCATAAGGAATTTTTGAATTGTCACGCCAGACCCTAATGGCGTTAAATAACCCGATGCAAAAACGGATTGACTGAGAAGTAACAAACCTAAAATAAAACATTTTTTCATATTAATAACTCTCAAAAAGGTGAAAAATTGCAATAAAAAGCATTATAATAGCCAGAAGCTTAAGTTGGGATTCGTATCTTGCTACAGGTTATCTTCGACTAATTAAGCCCACTTGTTACTTGTTACTTGTATATTGTTTATCCGACATTGTGTACCATCTCTATTGGTATATACAGTCACCCTTTTTTTCGACAATGAAAATGCTAAGGCACTCGCGTATATTCTATTTCTTTCTTCTGCAGTACCCTGAAAGCGTAACCATCCGTATTTCCCACCATCACAATTATCTGGAGAGCCGTTACCGGATAACCTAATTCCCGGATCAGTACCAGATGCTAACAATGATGTAATTTTTCCACTCAAATAATATGGACCAGCAGAAACAGTGCTGCAAACAACAAAAAATCCTAAAACCACAAGATATACATTTAATTTCATATTTTTATTGACTCCAGTTTAATAATCCAATAATCAGTTTTAACGCAAATGCGCATAAATATTAAAAAAGAAAATATCTAATATTTGCCCTTTTCCAATTATCCCAGGTCGTACAGCTTGACGGGACATCGTCGCCATCAAACCAAACCTCACCGACGGATTCACCCTTAGCTTTTGCTGTCATGAGCATGGCCATCATTGTTTTACAGGTCTCCGCACCTGTTTGGTATGTCGTTCCAGGTACCGACCAATTTTTTGTAGGGTCACAAACAAATACAGCAGCATTCATGCTACTCAAGCGCACCATCAACTGGTTTGAAGCATGCAAACCAATATTTGACACTGTACCGCCGCAGGTGAGTGTTCCTGCAAACGCAGGAAAGGAAATAAAGCACAACAATACAATTAATTTTTTCATAACACTGCTCATCTTCTTGTTCCTCTCTCTTTGTATCTAAGTATTCGATTTGGGGCACGGAGGTTTGTACGCGTAGGTTGGGGTAAACGTTGTTTGTGAACCCCAACACCAGACCTTCGCATCACCGCCAGACATCGATTCGGTTCAGTTCCAAGCCATCATACGATATTGTTTAATCCTGTTGGGGTTCGTACCTCACCCCAACCTACGGGCTAATTTAATACCTGATCGTCGATAATACGACGCATCTCAGATAAAACAGATAATTTAGCTTCTTCTTCTCCAGCCACTTCGTGTTCAGTTTTTAAAAACCGATTAACGACATAGAAGTAATTTTCTTCCTTAACCTTACCCATAACAAAAGTGACTGTCAGGAAAAGCGGAATAATAACTCCGCTTATACGCATCGGTCGATACCCAGTTTTCTTTTCTGTTAGTTGTGGATGGCTGCTAAATATCTCTTGTTGATACTCAATATCATCAGGCGTCGCATCACGAATCGCATTTAATAGTTCATCACTAATTGTTTCCCCATTTTTCAATAATATTATCTTCATTTAAACTTTCTCAGAATGGATTCTTGACGGGCGAACCATCACGATAAAATCTTGCTTTATTCAAATAAGTAGGATTATTTTTGATCAAAAAAAGCTCGTAATTGGTATAATTACGAGCGCCTGGTTCGTTGAATTGGTTCAATTTTCCATTTGCACGGCTCACATCAACCCCGGTTAAATTGAATCTTATTTTATCCGATTGATCCATCGCCGATCTGATCTGGGTATCAAAACTACCTCGTGTCAACACAAATCCCCCAAAGGTCTTGCCACCGAATTGCTGAAATTCATATAAGTTCTTTCGGAGCCCAAGAAGTAAATCGTTATCTCCAAATTTTGGTATCTCTTTTGCCCCCTTAGCAAGAATACCCGCAAACCCGCCTCCAATAGTCAGGACAACACTCGCTACAGCATCACCTGCTTCTCCAAAGGATTCATTATTATAGCTAAACCTTTCTTGTTTTAGGGGAACAATCGGGTTCTCAAGACCCCGGCTTTCATACACAGAATCAAAGCGTGCGGTTTCAAGTGCAATGGCGTCATTCATCACATCAATAACATTATTAGCCATGCCGCTAAGTATGTCGACTAATGGGTTATTGTTATTACTCTTAGAGTTTGATATACCCGCCAGCGCAGTATTATGCACCGCTTGGTTATAGTTTTGGTTTGCACTTTGATCTGCTGCAGCCGCGGCACTTGCTAACGCCTGCGCACGCCCCGCTATACCGTTAAAAGAAGACCCTGCCGTGGGTGAGTTTCCGCTCGGATCGGTGAATGACAGTGGGTTGTTATACACATAAGTGTAGCGATTAAACGCTTCTAAGTTATCTTTCGTGGGGATGATGGTATCGGCAGTGAGGAAGCGGCCTAGTTTGGGATCATACAATCGAGCATTCATATGAATAAGACCCAGACTATCCAAATGCTCGTGTCCGGTAAAACCATGATGAGTGGTATTACTGCTAAGCTCCGTCGTCGCATCGCTCCAATCACTGTTACGTCGATCACCAAAAGCTTGGTAGCTTAACGCTTCAACAATACTGCCATTTTCAGACGTGATGGTAGTGACCGAACCGAGATGATCTTTATGCAAAAAGCGCAGTTCCGTTTTCGAGCTATTTTCAATCGAGGTATAAATAGCAATCGGAATGTTGCCCGCGTTAATAAAATGCTTATGTTTAACCGTTGTCGCTGATTTTTCTTTTTCGTAATGCACACCGGTATCCCAGCGCGGACTAATATAGGTGGTTATTTCGCTGTCTTTTATTTGCGTTACTCTGTTTTGATTCGCATCATATTCAAAACGAGTGGTTTTTCCTTGACGTGAAATATTAAACGGTTTGTTAAATGAGGTATAAGTGAATAAACGACCGGCGCCGCTCGTCATGTTACCGTTATCATCGTAAGCAAAGGATATGCGCTGATTATTCAAATCAGTTATTTGGGTCACTGCATGCGGACCCACATTATTTTGCCCGTAAATATAGGCGCTCGCATAATCTGACTTCGCTAAGATATTGCCGATATCATCATAGTGATATCTCTTGGAAAGCTGATTATTAAGATAAACATTATCCAGGCGATTGACATCATCGTAGACAAATCTTTCCACTAGACTGCGATTTAAATCAGCCCTTTCGTCCAGATTTCCAATACTGTCAAATGCAAATGTTAAATTCTGTACGGTCGCATTATTGAGACCTGTTTTAATTCTCTCAATGCGCCCGCTATTAACATTATAGTGTGTCGCTGTGGACAAGCCATTTGCAAAATTTTCAGCCAGTCGTTCGCCTTTTGCATTTAATGCAGTCGCATTCCAATAAACCGTGTTTCCATTGGATACAGATTCCAAGTCACCGCTGATAGAATTGTAAGCATACGTCACAGAAAAACCGGTAGGGTAGGTGACTTTATTCAAACGGCCTGCAAAGTCGTACGCATTTTGCATCACATAACTCTCGTTATTGATGACGTGTGTTTCGGTTTCGATCCGACTGAAAATGTCATAATCCAGCGTTTTGCGCGAACCCGATGCAGATGTTTCGGAAACGAGCTTACCAATCGCATTGGGCGCATTGTCATACAGCCAGGTATCCACTCCTTCACTTTTATCACGCTTGATCAAACGGCCGAGTCGATCATAACTCAGTGATACTTGTTGATTTTTTGCGTCTTGTTTAAATCTTATTTGACCAAAGGCATCCACCCCAAAGGTTCTTTGACCCAGATCAGGGTCAGATAACAATATAGCGCGCCCTAAGGTGTCGTAGTCCACATTAATTTCGTTCGCATAAGGATCGATAGTTGTTTTTAAATGACCAAAAGCATCAAATTTAAAGAAGGTGGCATCACTCTTTGCATCCGTTATTTGAACGGACTGATCTAATAGATTGCGGTACTGCTCAGTAATCAGCGTCCATACACCCACTAATCCAGATCGAGATTGAATCTTGGTGACCTTGCTGCCCAAACCCTTTAAACCCTGGTAGAGAAAGTCAACCCGACCTTCTTGCGGAGTGGTTGCAATACTTATTCGCCCTAAACGATCATAACTAATTTCAGAGTATAAACCCGCATCCCCTGGAGCAAAGTAAGGCTGGCTCACATATATTTCCCGACCCAGCGAATCATAACGGGTATCTTGATATATTATTTGGCCTCTAAAGCCGATTGATCGACGACGCAGTTCTCGATCATATATATCAAAATGAGACTCTCTAAATGACTCCCCCGTGCTCTGAGAAAATACACTATAGACGGCATTTTCGGGACAGTGCAGATTACATAAATCTCGGGTATAGGTGGTAAGGGTATTATCGGGGCGAATCTCTCGCAGGAGATCGCTATAAATATCGTATACCCAAAGCGTCTCTAGATCATTCGCATCGATCACTCTTGTTGTTTTACCAAAACGAATATCAATATATTCTTTGGTGACATGATTTTCTGCATTGGTCGTGATCACTTCCATTTCAAAGGCGGAGACATTATCAGGATTGAGTCTTACTGCCAGCGTTGGCATATTGATGATTCGCGACTCCGTGCGTGCTACAACGGCATATTGCGCTCCAGCATGTCCTGACAGGGTTGTGGAAGCAATCCGTCCATAATCGTCGTAGGTATAATCTGTACGCAGGTATAGATTGGCATTATTAGGCTCTATCGTTTCTGCTTCTAATAAGCCATCCGGGTAATAGCTATATGCTTTACTTCGGGTGATAGATTCAGCAAAGTCGGGGCCTGTTTTTGTATCATTCGACGACTTGACTCGACCCACATAATAGTTTTCCCAGACAGGGTTATTTTCAATATCGACATTGACAACGGTTGTGTAACCATCCGATTGCGTCGTTGTTGTCTTACTTGCCTGGCCGTAAATATCGTGATTCAAATAAACCTGACTAACCATGCCGATCAATTTACCGTCATGATTGAATCGCGTATTTGTTTTGCTATCTTTGAGGAGCGTATACCACTGATAATCATATTGACCGATTTTATTTTTGACTTGATTAAAACGCCATTCAAGCTCTGTTTTGTTGACTAAGGTGTTATCGGCTAAACGGATTTCGCGCTTAAGCAATCGATTGCTCAATGGAAAGGCTTGCACATACGTATTGGTTGTTGTGGTATTTTCTCGGCTATCCGTAACCGACATCGTGGCAAAGCCCAATAATTCTTGTCGCTCAAGGTCTGCGAGCAGTCCGGAGTATTGATAATCTAAGTCATAACGACCACCCAGGCCATCACTCATCGTTACCTTGCTAACAACGGTCTTTCCGCTGCCAATATCCCGATAAGGGTAGGTCGCTCCACTGCCTTTGGTATAGGCTTTATTTTTTGCGATGGATTCATATTTAATATCGAATTGTCTGCCAAAACCATCGACTATTTGTGACATAGTTTGCGAATTCAGATTTTCTGCATAGGCATTCGTGCCCACTTTCAAACCGTTTTTATCAACGACTATTTCAACCACATCCGGATTGCCATCGCGATTGACATCAAAGGCATAAGAACCATAAGAGGTATCCGCAATGCCGAATGAGCCGATCGACAAACCTCCGCCGGTGGGTTTTACATTGTCACCGGCAATAAAACGACCACCTTGTTTTAGAAAACGACCGTTGCCTCGTCCGAGCAGAAAGTCTCTGCTACCAAAACTAATATCTGAATATCCATCGCCATTAAAATCAGCGATGGTTGGATGATGATGGGTTCCTTTACAGGGTAAAGCTTGCCATGCCGGCAGCAATCCCTTGGGAAGAATATCTTCATATATTTTCTTCGTAAACGTGCCATCACCGTTGCTAAGCATGCTGACAATCGTACGCCGCAGATAATCGGGATTCTGGGTTACCGTGCCAAATCGGTTGTCTACAGAGAATATCGTGCTATAACCAATACTCCCGATGGCAACAAAATCCGTTAATCCATCGCCATTGATATCCGCCGTTTGCACGGGTCCATGTTCTTTATTGCTAGAAGGTTCCCACCACGTTGGAAACTCACTATGCGACCAACGTTGAATGCTGGGCTTGTTGAATATTCCACTTTCGGTACCCAAGGCAACGATGATTTCTGAGCCTTGATAAGGATCGCCAAACTTATCTCTATTATTTGAAAAATAGGTGGTTGCAATATCCGTAATGCCATCGCCATTGAAGTCACCCGTAAAAAGAGACCTGTTGTAGGCCAGGGATTTTGCGATTTCAAAGGCTGTTGCTAATCGTCCGCCCTTTGCCGTCGCAAAGCTTCCATCACCCTTACCCAGGGCCACATAGGCAACAAAACCACTGACCCGACTTAATAATTTATCGTTCTTATCACTGCCCATCCCTGC
>CAZWUO010000175.1:0-7957 GCA_964636675.1 uncultured Ectothiorhodospiraceae bacterium | reverse complement strand
AAGTGCCTGTAAATAGTTCCTTTCTGCTTCAATACAAGGCATTCCCTGCGTCTTTTGAGCACTTTGAATGATCACATTGATTTTTTCTGGACTTAGCATGCTTCGGCACGCCCGTTTTATCACTTGCCTGGCTTCGCGTTCATGGGTTGCCACTTTCTCAGGTGAGCCGTATTTCATCAATAGTGCTTCAAGTGCCACAGAGTCGGTATCCAACAAATAGGTCACCTCGGGCCAGTGACGACTCAAATAGGCTTCCAGTCGATTTTGGTTACGCTGATACTGACCCTGATGAATCTCATATTCTCTTCTTAAAGCCTTCAAATGACGCTCTTTGTCGCTTAACTCTCGCCAGGGTTTGGTTAATCCATCTCGATAAAAACGAGCAATGATGGTCGCTGCTTTGGCGTCATGTAAACTGGGCACTCCGTCATACACTTCTTTGGCATCATGAACCCGCTTTGCACTGGCTTGATGCACTTCAAATCCACAGGCTCTAAATTGATAACGTAGCGCATCGCCATAGGTACTCGTTGATTCAACAATCACGGTCACTGGACAGGCAAGTACCCTGATCGCATCCAGCATCTGAGGGGTTTCTACTGGATGTTGCCAATAAAACAACTCTGATACCGAAGCATCCTTATTGGTTAATAGGGCAAATTGCTTTTGTTTAGCAACATCAATTGCCACGGCAATTTCTTCTCCTGACAAGGATTCCTTTAACTTATTCCCATTAATTTTCTTGATTTCTTTGGAACGATAAGTACGCTTGTTCATAGTGGGAACACCTCCTACGGCATAGTAATTAATGTTATCGTTAAATTACTATTTTGAGGGTTCCCACTACTTTTTTCTGGTCTTTAGAATAGCTGACTAGATTCCGCAGTTGGCCGCTATGAGGTATCGTTAAGCGATGGATGAGAAAACGCATGAGCTTGTTTGTCGAATTCACTCAGCGGATGAGCGCGCTACGCCATGAATAGCACGCTTAAAAACGCACTCGACAACTGCTCCATGCGTCGCCTAAGAGCGCCCACTTTTGGTGTTCTACCTCCTTCGTCTGCATGTCGTTCAACTGCGGATTCTAGGTTTAACGCCATTTACGCTCGCTAGATGACTTAATCAGAGGTTCCTTAGATGAGTATCAGCGCTTAAAAATTTTAAGCTCAGGTAAAGCGCTACATCGACCAGTTAACGGATTGCACCCACTCAGTGAGTGTTTGCTGGGAAATGAATAATAGCTTACGCGATGTAGCAAAATCTTTTGCTACCAGTCTATTCTTCTGCTGGTCGACGTATCGATATAAATTAGAAATTTCTCTTGCTGCTAAGCCTCCAAAAGCCGGAGCTAATTGTTTTTCAAAAGCATCGGGGGACAAATTTAAAAACTCAACCTTTTTATCAATTTGCATCGAAATAGCAGATGCGATCTCCTCGCCCGTTAACAGCCTCCCACCGATAGGTAAAACCCGACCTGCTAAGCTTGGCTTGTCTACCGCTGCAACGACATGACGCCCTAGATCGAACAAACTGATGAATGGTATTTGTTGTCCACTGGCAATTGGGTAAGGCAAAATACCTTCATTTAAAATCGCAGGCATCAACCAAGGTGCAGCAAAATTATCAATATAAATATCTGGCATCAACGTAATTACATTCAATCCAGACCGGTCAAAAATACTTTTAATTCGCACCTTTGTATCCAAAGCAATCATTCCGGTTTCCTGTGATGCCAAATCAAAGGATGTATTGAAAATCACTAAGGGCACATTCTTTGCTCTCGCAACAGTTGCAAAATTTTGTGCATACTGCGCTGCGAGAGACAGATCAAACAATAATGGAAACGTAAAAACGGCAGCGTCCACACCGCTTAAAGCCTTTTCAATAACATTGCTATCGCTGAATCCTCCTTTTATTGTTTCCATAGAATGCGGGAGATCATCTTTAGAACTGATGGTAACGACTGAATGACCGGCTTGAACCAATTGTTGGGCAATATTTCCACCTTGGGCGCCAGTTGCTCCTGATACAAAAATTCTCATTACACGACTCCTTCTAGTTGCTTGTTTGTCAGATTAAGTTTCATGAAAAGAATATTTTCATATTGACTAATATAGTCGCATACCCTACAATAGACAAGTACATACCTAATAGTAAGGAACATACTTTTTAGTAAGTTTTTAATATAATCAATCTTTTAGAAATCTAAACACCATGAAAAAAACTCAAAATACTAGCGAATTATGTCCGGTAAGTGAGGCACTCAAAATTATTGCTGGAAAATGGCGATTGCAAATCATTTTTGAAATCGGAGATCAAAAAAGGCGCTTTGGAGAAATGAAAAGATTAATTCCCGCGATCAGCGAAAAAATGCTCATACAGGAGCTTAAGAATTTAGTAAACTTAGGCATTCTACGCCGTAAAGCTTATAACGAAATACCACCACGAGTTGAATACTCATTAACCGAGCAAGGAAAAGAAATTCTTCCCATCATTGAGCAAATGAAAATTTTTGGGCGCAAATTGATTGAGAGACAACATCTATAGACTGAGAGGCACGATAGGTATAATTACCAAGAAAATAGTAAGACTTAATGCTTTCAAATATACGATGAGCAACACCATACGGCCCAAGGAGTCTAAAAAAAATGTCAGTTCAGCTGAGTACGCAAGACCTCATGAACTGCGAGCAAGAGCTGTTTAAACTGAACTGGGTCGGCGGCAAGGCCCTTAACACACACAAAATTCAAATCCCAACGCATAAACAACACCACTTAAGCGGCATGTTAAATCCCATTCGCTGGCATGCTTTGCAGCTGATTGACCAGCATGCAAACCGCTATTTAACAACGCTAGATAACGAACAACTGGGTCACTTCATCAATAAGCTTACGCCTAATACAGGCCTCGCTCTCATTGACCTCACACAGCAAACATTCCCGGATGCGCTTATCCAGCAAAATAGTTTCAGTCTTTTTTCTGTTGATAACCCAGCAACTCATTTACCCGATGCCTTACAAAGTTCATTAGTCGCCCAATTTTCTACTAAACTCTCAGTACATGCTAACGTCGTAGAAATTTATGGCCAGGGCATACTCATTGTCGGCGAACCTGGAGTTGGCAAAAGCTCTATCACATTGCAGCTCATCAAACGCGGACACTGCTTGGTCGCCGATGATATCGCAGATATTTATGCCTTATCTGTGGAAAAAATATTTGCCCAGTGCCCATCCAATACGGTTGGATTAATGCACGTACGTGACTTAGGACTAATCAATGCAGCGCAAGTTTACGGTCTCAGCAAAATACGCAAGGAAACGCAGATATCCGCCATTATCACATTAACGACGGCACAACAGCGCGACATCAGCGAGGCCCCATTAATTACCATAAAAAAATCAAGCCAGCGCTATTTTGATGTTAATATTCCGGAGTGGGATTTGCACTCGGGCGAACCGAGCTTGGCAAAAAAAATTGAAGCCATAGCAGAAAATTTATTAACGCCAATAATAAGTGCCTCCATTGAATATCAACAATTACCTAAACAAGGTTAATATATGAAACTTATCGTGGTCAGCGGCTTATCTGGATCGGGTAAGAGTTCGGTATTACACGTGTTAGAAGATATGGGCTTTTTCTGCATTGACAATCTTCCAATAGGCCTGCTTGCAAATTTCGCAGCTCAGATGTTGAGCACCCCGGAAAAATTCTATGAAAATGCCGCCGTAGGAATAGATGCCCGCAACCGCTCAGAAGATATACGCCGCTTCCCATCGATATTGCAGGGCTTGCGTGACGCTGAATTAGACTGCCAAGTTATATTTATTAACGCTGATGATCATATACTCATAAAACGTTTTAACGAAACACGCCGCAAACATCCTTTAACCAAAGGAGATATCGCCTTACCCGAAGCTATCACCAAAGAACGCAGCCTGCTCGAACCTATTTTTTCACAAGCTAGTTTGTTCATTGATAGTAGCCACAGCAACATCCACCATCTGAGAGATCTCGTACGGGAACGCGTAGGTAGGAAAAAACAACAAGCACTCTCGTTGATGTTCTTATCGTTTGGCTTCAAACACGGAATTCCGGTAGATGCTGATTATGTCTTTGACGTTCGATGTCTGCCCAATCCGTATTGGGATCCCCAGCTACGCGCACTCACGGGTAGAGACAAACAAGTGCATGCGTTTTTAGAAAGACATGACATGGTGAATAATATGTTTGATCACATTAAGAATTTTTTTGAGCAATGGATACCCAGCATAAAGGCATCTGATCGATCATACCTCACCGTTGCTATTGGCTGTACTGGTGGACAACATCGTTCAGTATATTTGGTTGAGCGGCTCGCCGCATACTTCCACGATGAACATGATGTGCTCGCCCGGCATAGAGAGCTTGTATGACGGTTGGAATTCTTATCGTTTCTCACGAGCAAGTAGGAAATGCATTAGTCGAAGCAGCAACCATCACCTTGGGATTCTGTCCATTAGAAGTTATCGTGCAATCTATTCATCGAGACTGCGAACCTGAGCGACAAATTAGTGATGCACAAGGTAAAGTTGAACAACTAAATACAGGAGATGGCGTCTTAGTGATTACCGATATTTTTGGATCTACGCCCAGTAATATCGCCTGCGCAATGAAAAAAATGGCCCATGTTGAAGTTGTCTCAGGGGTTAATCTACCAATGCTGATAAGAATATTTAATTACCCCCGACTCAATTTGGAAGAACTTGTTGAAAAAGCAATAAGCGGTGGACGAGAAGGTATAATGGATTGCAAAATTCATTATTTTGAGCAATGAGTCGCATGCATAATGATTAAACAAAAATTACATATCATTAATAAGCTTGGCTTACATGCCCGCGCTGCTGCTAAATTTGTCACTTTAGCCTCTCAGTTTCACTGTAACATTAGTGTATCCAGGGGAGAACGTACAGTGAATGGTAAAAGCATTATGGGCATAATGATGTTAGCAGCCGCGAAAGGAACAGAACTTGAAACGATACTCAACGGCGTTGATGAAGAGCAAGCTTATGCAGAAATAAAGCAATTGGTCGACAATAAGTTTGGCGAAAAAGAATAATACTGTAATGTCTTAGAACGAGTACACCGTCAAAGCTATTTTGATGAGTTCTCAGCGTTCCTGTCAATATAATAGGGTTGATGCTAGGAAGTAAACGATGGAACAACAAGACCGCACCCACGACCTAGTGACACTCCTCAACGCACTCATCGAAGCACAACACTCACGCGAAGTTAAAAACCGTCTCGCAGAATATCACCCTGCAGAAATCGCCCATGCACTAGAATCTCTCCCGCCGGAGCAACGACTTGCCGTCTGGCAAGCTATTGGTGCTGATGTCAATGGTAATGTACTCCTCCTGGTCAATGATGACGTGCGATCTGGCCTCATTGGCTCAATGGATAATGATGAACTCGTCGCAGCGGCGGAAAATCTTGAAACCGATGATCTCGCCGACATCATCCCTGATTTACCCGAAACCGTCACCGATAAGTTGTTACGTTCGATGGACAAACAAGACCGTCATCGACTGGAATCCGTATTACAATATCCTGAAGATACAGCCGGCGGCATGATGAACGTGGACACGATTACGTTGCGACCTGACGTTTCTTTGGACGTGGTATTGCGCTACATCCGGTTTCGTGGAAACCTACCTGAAATGACAGACAATCTTTTTGTTGTAAGCCGAGATGACAAATTTCTTGGCTCACTGTCACTTTCTTCCTTGTTAACCCACGACCCGTCGCTTACCGTCGCAGAAGTATTAAATACCCGCGTCAAAGGCATTCCGGTAAACACCTCTTCAACCAATGTTGCAAAAACATTCCAACAACGAAATTTAGTCTCCGCGCCAGTGGTTGATGACCACAAAATGCTACTTGGAAGAATCACGATTGATGATGTTGTCGACATTATTCGAGACGAAGCAGATCACACCTTTCTTAGCCATGCAGGCCTCGACGAAGAAGATGATATGTTCGCACCCGTAGTGCTGAGCACACGCCGACGGTCTGTTTGGTTAGGCGTTAACTTATTGACCGCGCTACTTGCCTCTTGGGTTATTGGGCAATTCGATGCGACTATTGAAAAACTAGTCGCACTCGCGGTGTTAATGCCCATCGTAGCAAGCATGGGTGGAATTGCAGGCAGCCAGACCTTGACCTTGGTCATTCGCGGCATGGCCACAGGAACCGTTGCTCCTGCCAACCGCCAAGCCCTCATTCGGAAAGAGATTGCCATTGGAGTCCTTAATGGCATTCTCTGGTCCAGCGTCGTGGGGCTTATCGCCTATGTTTGGTTTGACAACACTTCGTTAGGAATTATTATAGGAATAGCTATATTATTTAATTTAATCATTGCGGCATTAGCCGGCGCAACCATTCCGTTAATTTTGCGTAAACTGGGTGCCGACCCAGCGTTAGCGGGCAGTGTTGTGTTAACAACCATCACCGATGTAGTCGGCTTTTTTGCTTTTCTTGGCCTGGCGGCTACATTTTTAGTCTAAACAATGCCGAACCTCCTCTTTTTTTTATGCAGCCTCTTTTTCTCTCTAGCCGTATATTCACAAGAAATACGGCTTGGCAATTTTGCACAGCAATCGCTATCAGGATGGGAAAAACAAGAATTTAGTGGAATAACGCTTTACGAAATTGTTCGCCAGGGAAAACAACAGGTCTTGCGCGCACGTACCAATGGAACTGCATCAGGACTAATTAATGCAACAAAAATTGATCTGACCCAAACACCGTATCTTAACTGGTCATGGAAAATTAATAATACTTACAACAACCATAATGAAACCCAAAAAACCGGCGACGACTATCCGGTGCGAATTTCTGTTATCTCATCAGGTGGCCTATTTTTTTGGCAAACACGGGCTATAAACTACGTTTGGGCGAGTCAGCAGAAAATTAACACCGCATGGGATAATCCTTATACGGCGAATGTGAAAATGTTTGCCATACAATCCGGTGAAAACTTCACAGGTACCTGGAAAACAGAAAAACGTAACGTGAAAAAAGACTTTAAACGTCTATTTGGAATAGATATTAATTCATTGGACGCAATTGCTATCATGACCGATGGCGATAACACCAAGTCTGCAGCAACTGCCTATTATGGCCAAATCTATTTTTCAAGCGAGTAAGGAGCGTGCACGTTCATTAGTATTTTGCGAAATTTAAATCGCAATATTTTGTAAACTCATTCGTTCCTCGACATATGCAATAATATTGTTTTCCTGGGTTTGCGTATTGCGGAAGTAAGACATTCCAATATAATATTGATTACCTTTGAGATAAGAATGCACTACCGTGCAACCCACCTTAATTTCCTTGCGCTGGTTATTAATAAATAAATTAAATTTAAGCAAAAGCTTAACCCCAACATCCGCCGGAGAACTAAAGAGTATTGCCAACCCCGTAGCAGAAATATTAACTAAGCGCGCTTTATGTGCTTGTCCAGATAATGTATAAATTGTCACTGGATAATTAGCGCTTGCTCTTTGGGCTATTCTTCTGTCATACATAATTCTTACCTAGAAACCTAACAAATTTAGACAATCGCAGCAGTGCTACCCTTTATGGACGAGAGCGATGAAAACTAAAAAATTCATAATACTCTGCACATACGGTAAACGATCAAAAAATTCTATAGGTACTATCTTACTGATTATTTTTCAAAAATCCTTGAGCCCATCGCATAAACCTATTTGAAGTAGGTCACAAGTTTAGACCTAGATTCCGCAGTTGACCACGATGAGGCATCGTTAAGTGGCTGAATAAAAAACGAATGAGGTGGTTTGTCGAATTCACTCAGAGGATGAGCGCGCTACGCCATGAATAAGCCAGCAATACAGTCGGCGCTTCGTAAGCGCAGATCCAAGCACAGCCTTGCTTTGAAAAAACTCAGAGGTTCACT
>CAZWUO010000174.1:0-8051 GCA_964636675.1 uncultured Ectothiorhodospiraceae bacterium | reverse complement strand
TCGCCATCTTTCACTAATCGAGCTTCTAAGCCGATATATACCCGTGGCGTTATAGCTTTCTTTGTGAAAGCTATTTATTTTATCGATATTTTTGTAAAACATTGTTTTAGCATTTTTTCTAAAGCGACTTCTAACAGGGCCTGGTTCAATGAGAGAAACCTTTATATTACTCTGTGCAAGCTCTAATCTCAGCGTATCAACCAAGCCCTCTAAGGCAAATTTACTAGCATGTTGCATAAAGCAAGCGCACAACATCGTCCGATGCCACTTGAGCAGCCAGTAATGAGGATGGACTTAGTATTCATGAACTAATGGCTTTGATTTTTTCTGCGACTAAACGATCTATCGAGACCACATTGGTCTTATGATAAATCGTATCGGTAGTCCAAATATTTCTTACTCCGGCATCCAAGATATGTTGTAAAGAACCTTCAGCAAATAGGCCATGGGTTACGGCTGCATTTACTTCTGCGGCACCTGCTTGTAACAATAGCTTACACGCATGAATGATGGTTTGTCCCGTACTTGCGACATCATCGATAATGGTCACAGATTTTCCGACATAATCAGCGCTCGGTAGTTTAATGCAAACCTCTCTATCTCCTTTGCGAGTTTTTTCTGCGATCACATAAGCGTAGCCAATTTGTTCCGCAATAAATGCCACCCATTGACGCGACTCGCTATCCGGACCAAACAACAAACCGTTTTCAGTATTATTTTTTATATACGCTCCAAGGGTTGGTCCGGCACTTAAACTTATCGCATTTTTTAACGGGATGGCTTCATCAAGGCTATCAATACGGTGAAGATGGGGATCTATGGTAATCACATCATCAAAATATTCCGCTAAAATTTGGCCAAGAATTTTTTGGCTTACCGCTTCACCCGGTACATTTTCTGTATCCTGGCGCATATAACATAGATACGGCGCCACCAGAGTTAGGCGCCTAACACCCTGTTTGCGAGCGGCGCCTGCAGCAAAAAATAATTCGATTAATTTGTCGTTTGGATGGTTTAGTGTGCGCACTATAACCACATGCTCAGGCAATGTAGTAGGCACCTTGACGAGGCTTTCTCCATCCGGGAATTTACGATGTTCGATGCCGATGTATTCGCAAGCCAAAGCATTAGCGATAGCCGCAGCCTGTGATGCACACTCTGCAAACCCTAATACAAGCATAAATAAATTAGGACAGTATTCATTGCTCCCCTCCTATTCCTCTAAATACTTTTTTCTTGTTGCAATAGCCACATATTCGAATAAATTCCGCGCTTTTGCAATAGGCTTTGATGTGAACCGGTTTCCACCAGTCTCCCATTCTCCATGACCAATATTTGGTCTGCATCAATCACTGTCGACAATCGGTGTGCAATCACCAACGTAGTATGATTCGTCGCGATTTCTTTGAGCGCATGCAGGATTGCCTTTTCCGATTTTGAGTCCAATGCCGAAGTCGCTTCGTCAAAGATGAGAATACGCGGATTTTTGAGAATAGTTCTGGCGATGGCGACACGCTGTTTCTCGCCACCCGATAATTTAAGTCCGCGCTCCCCAACCTGTGTCTGATAACCTTGCGGAAGACCCTCGATAAAGTCGTGAATATGTGCCATTTTCGCAGCACGCAAAATTTCTTCGTGTCCTGCATCAGGTTGGGCGTAAGCAATATTATAATAAATCGTATCATTAAATAACACCGTATCTTGCGGGACTATACCAATAGCAGCACGCAGACTAGTTTGATCGACGTCGCGTATATCTTGCCCATCAATGGTTATCGAGCCTGAGCTAATATCGTAAAAACGAAACAGCAATCGAGACAATGTTGATTTTCCTGCGCCGCTCGCACCAACAACCGCCACTTTTTTTCCAGGATCTATGGTAAAGCTGACATCCTGTAATATTTTGCGATCTGGCTCATAAGAAAAATTAACATGGCTAAAATTAATTTTGCCATCAGAAACTATCAATGGTTTTGCATTGGGATGATCTTGAATTTCTTTATGTTTATCTAGTAAAGTAAACATTTTCTCCATGTCGATGAGTGAATGTTTTATTTCACGATAGACAAAACCTAAAAACCCAAGCGGCATATAAAGCTGGAGTAAAAAAGCATTCACTAGCACGATATCCCCCAAGGTCATTTTTCCTTCTACTACCTGCTGAGCAGCTAAAATCAGCAATAAAGCCATACCCAAGGCGATAATAATACCTTGTCCTAGATTTAATACGGATAGGGAATACTGATCCAAAGTCGCCGCTTTTTCAAACTGTCGAAGATTGCGGTCATAACGTTGAGATTCGAAAACCTCGTTACCAAAATATTTAACGGTTTCATAATTCAACAGACTATCTATTGCACGAGTATTGGCAGTAGAGTCTATATCGTTCATTCGGCGCCGATATTTCATCCGCCATTCGGTGATACTAATCGACCATAAGATGTACAACAAAACGGTAGAAAAAGTAATAATGGCAAACCAAGCATCGTATTTAATAAATAGAATAATCGTTACTAATGCAATTTCTGCAATCGTTGGCAATATGTTAAATAACATAAAACCCATTACGAAATTGATGCCTCGCGTGCCACGTTCAATGTCGCGTGAAATACCACCGGTTTGGCGCTCCAAATGAAAACGTAACGATAGCGTATGTAAATGCTCAAATACTTTAATCGCAATCCGCCGAATGGCACGTTGGGTTACTTTAACAAATACAATGTCACGTAATTCAGCAAACAGACTACTCGTTAATCTCAGCAAGCCATAAGCGATTAGGATACCGAGTGGCAGTATAATAACTTCTGTTTGGCTAGGATCTAAGGCATCAATAATATCTTTGAGTATGAGCGGTACATAAATCGTCGCAATTTTGGCGATAATCAAGCAAGCCATTGCGATGACCACCCGCCCTTTAAATTCTTGCAAATACGGCAAAAGCGACTTTAAAGCCCTTAGCTCGCTCGTTTTCTTGGAATTTGGGGATGATGAGGTATTCATGGGCCAGGGGTCTCGTGCAGGGCGCGTTCCAACGAGTAGGCCCCTATACCATGTGTCGCAATAAACATGGATGGGTCGGAAATTCCTAGAGTTGGTGTATAATGCGCCGTCTAGTGTTTGGGAGAGCGTATTCTGCACTATTTTTACGCAGAACATAGCTCCTATAATTATGAATATTATACATTTTTTTGTTATTAATTTTTTTTTAAGATTCGAGTAAATTATGCCTATCTATGAGTATGGATGTAAAAATTGCGGCCATCAGCTGGAAGTGCTGCAAAAAATGAGTGATGAGCCACTGAAATTTTGCCCTGAATGCGGACAAGAAGAACTCGCTAAAATGATATCGGCGGTCGGTTTTCGCTTAAAAGGCGGGGGCTGGTATGAAACCGATTTCAAATCTTCTGATAAAAAGAAAAATATTCACGAAGATAGCAATAGTTCGCCCGCTAAGACGGATAAAAAACCAAGTACGACAAAAAGTCCCGCAAAAAAAGAGTCGGCGAGTCAAGCAGTTAAATAATTAAGCGCCTGGATAGGTGGTTACACTTGTCAGAATTAGGTTAAAAAAGCAGTCAAGCAACTTTTGATTGAGTCATCTCGCAAGATAACTTAAGCAAAGGTTTCTTAGTAAATTATGAGGTTAAAGCTTAATGCGTAGCCATTATTGTGGTGAGGTTGATGAGTCGCTCATCGATATAGAGATAGAAGTTTCTGGCTGGGTACATCGGCGACGTGATCACGGCGGTGTTATTTTTCTTGATATGCGAGATAGAGAAGGTTTGTTGCAAGTCGTATTCGACCCCGACAGGGCTAATATATTTGCCATTGCGGAAAGCGTACGTAACGAATATGTTCTGCAGATCAAAGGCAAAGTACGGCATCGCCCGGAAGGCACTATTAACCCTAATATGAAAACGGGAAAAATTGAAGTTCTTGCCTACGAACTTGAAATCATCAACCGCTCAGAAACACCCCCTTTTCAAATTGATGACAAAGACGTGTCGGAAGAACACCGTTTGCGTTATCGATATATCGATCTGCGTCGCCCAGAAATGTTCGAACGCTTAAAATTGCGCTCTGGCATTACCCGTGAACTGCGGAATTATCTTGATGACCGGGGTTTTATGGATATTGAAACCCCCATGTTGACCAAAGCAACTCCGGAGGGTGCTCGGGACTATTTAGTACCTAGCCGCACCCATGATAATGCATTTTTTGCACTACCCCAGTCACCGCAATTATTTAAACAGTTGCTCATGGTCTCGGGTATTGACCGCTATTATCAAATCGTACGCTGTTTCCGCGATGAAGATTTGCGTGCCGACCGACAACCTGAGTTTACCCAATTAGATATTGAAACATCGTTTTTAAATGAAGAGCAAATCATGTCACTTGCAGAAGACATGATTAGAACACTTTTTTCTAAGGTGCTCGATATTCAATTACCGAATCCTTTCCCGCGCATGTCTTACGATGATGCAATGAGTCGCTATGGCAGCGACAAACCAGACTTGCGCATTGATCTAGAGCTTGTCGATATTGGCGATGTACTTGAGAATGTAGAATTTAAAGTTTTCTCTGGCCCGGCAAAAGATCCAAAGGGTCGAGTTGCCGCGCTGCGATTGCCTGCAGGAGGGCAATTGACGCGTAAAGAAATCGATGACTACACTAAGTTTGTCGGTATTTATGGTGCGAAGGGATTGGCTTATATCAAAGTAAATGATTTATCCAAAGGCCGCGAAGGACTGCAATCACCCATCTTAAAGTTTCTCCCCGATGATGCGATAGAAGCCATTATGCAGCGTACTGGCGCGCAAGTCGGTGATTTGGTTTTCTTTGGTGCGGACAAAGCAAAAATTGTCAATGAGGCCTTAGGTGCCTTGCGCGTTAAACTAGGTCACGACCGAGGTTTTATCACTCAGGGGAAATGGGCACCTCTGTGGGTCATTGATTTTCCGATGTTTGAAAAAGACGAACGCAGTGGCCACTGGCATTCATTGCATCATCCATTTACGTCTCCTAAAGAAGCAGATATTGAAAAACTCGAGTCCGATCCCGGTAATTGCTACTCACGAGCTTATGACATGGTTATCAATGGCACCGAACTCGGCGGCGGATCCATGCGCATCTATCGACCCGAGGTACAAACAAAAGTTTTCAACGCATTGGGGATTAGCAACGAAGAAGCGAATGACAAATTCGGGTTCCTGCTTGACGCCTTAAAATATGGTTGTCCACCGCATGGTGGATTGGCATTTGGTATGGACCGACTGGTGATGCTAATGACCGGAGCTCATTCAATACGCGAGGTGATGGCATTCCCTAAAACCCAAACCGCGGCGTGCCTATTAACTAATGCCCCCACAACCGTCTCATTTGAGCAGCTTCGTGAATTAGGTATTAAACTCGCTAAGCCCCCCGTCGAGACGCCGGTTGTTAAGACAGCAGACGCTTAATGCAAAACCTAAAATGCGATTTGAGACACTTATGAAACAGGAGAGTTAAGTTGGCGGTAACGGCAATCAACATGCGTTCGATGTTTGAAATTGATGACAGAGAATGTGCTGAACGTATTGGCTTAGCAAAGCAAAAGCTTGGGGATAGGGTCGCAATCCTGGGGCACCATTATCAGCGTGAGGAAGTTTTTCAACATACTGATTTTTCTGGGGATTCGCTAAAGCTTTCACGCATGGCGGCGCAGTCAAAAGCTGAATACATCGTTTTCTGCGGGGTTCACTTTATGGCGGAAGTCGCCGACATCTTATCGAGCCCAACACAAGCCTCGATATTGCCAGATCTTGCGGCGGGTTGCTCGATGGCAGATATGGCAAATCTCGCTAAGGTAGAGCGCGCATGGCGTGAACTAGGGACAATTCTAGATGATGTTGAGTCGTGTGTAACACCGGTTACTTATATCAACTCTGCCGCCGACCTCAAAGCTTTTTGTGGCCGTCATGGTGGCATTGTGTGCACGTCGACGAATGCCAAAGATGTACTAGAATGGTCGTTTAAACAAGGCGAAAAAGTGTTATTTTTTCCTGATCAACACTTAGGAAGAAATACCGCCTATAACATGGGTATGCCACTAGATGATATGGTTGTGTGGGATTTTAATGAACCTAACGGTGGCTTAAATGCGACACAAATTAAAAACGCAAAAATGATTTTATGGAAAGGTTTCTGTTCGGTCCATCAAATGTTCAAACCTCAACATATTGATAATTTTTTGGCAAAATACCCTGAGAGTAAAGTCATTTCCCACCCAGAATCTTCGTTTGAAGTATGCCAAAAATCAGATTACGTCGGCTCCACCGAATACATTATTAATACGATAGCCCAATCTGAGCCAGGAACACGTTGGCTGGTTGGAACTGAATTGAATTTGGTAAATCGCTTACACGAACAGTTTAAACATGAAGGCAAAAATGTGCACTTCATGTCCTCCACCATAAGCATGTGCTCAACCATGTTTCGCATCAGCCCACAGTACCTGCTTTGGGTTTTAGAAAACCTTGTCGAAGGCCGCATTGTGAATCAAATAAAGGTTCCTAAAGCGGATGCAGAACAGGCGTTATTAGCACTCAATAACATGTTTGCAATTTCCCATTGATAAAAGCAACTAAACTAAAATTAACGAAAATATTTTTTCTCTTCGTCCTGGCGCTTTTGAACTTCAGCAAAGGCCTGTCGTAAACTCAAACTCATGTCTTCGGGTTCGCTATAGTGGGAGAGTCTTTTGTGTGGACGCGTGGATTTATATTTTCTTTTCGTAAGAATGAGCGCAACCCGACCCAAAAAAACAATGCCAAAAATACTTCCTAAGGCCACAATAGATGCTGCTTGTAACAACAAATTGGATACTAAGGTTGGAAGCAAGATCATCACCGCAGAGCATATTATTACCTGAATTATAAAAACGCTTAAAACTACCTTTTTAAAATAAGCTTGTGTTACTCGAAGTTCTTCTAATGCCTTTAATTCTTTCTCTTCTTGATCCATTTTTTGTTAATACCTTGAATTTTATTTTGATTTATCAATCAGTTTTTGAGTGAAATTTTATTATGCTTGATTTCTATACTGCGCGGCAAGGCATTAGGATTGTAGAAAATTTTCTTACCTACTCTAAACTTATCCCTGAAAGCTCATCAAGATAAGCTGAAAATGACACGCCTTTCTCTTTGTGATCAATTCTTACGGGCAAGTACTTAAGTCTTTTTGCAAACCATAACGTGGTCATTCCGCGTTTATCCTCATGGCGCACGCGCTCCACTTCAAGCTTACCGTAGATAGTGTTTATTTTTTTACTCCCGAGGTATTTTATGTCATAAGTTTTAAGGCGTTTATTCTCTGCGATATGATAAACCTGGTTACGCACGTTATTGCCAAGATCGAGCATAATTGCAAGCTGATACACATTTTGGTCGTAAGTAACTGCGGGAATATCATATTCAAGTATTTCTTCATTTCGTTTACTCACAACGGTGAGTGTTTTCCAGTCATAATGCTGCACTACATTGAGTTTTTTTTCATTCACAAAATGATAGCTTGCGAGCTTAATATTGCCATTTTCATAGCTAAAAATACTCGTTTGCACAACCCGCGGCTTAACAAACCAAGAGACTAAACCTGTAGATTTAGAATCAGAAATAAACCGGTACTTCCCATTAGTCAGCTTTTCTAGCGAACGTGTCGCTCTACCAATTTCTACAGGGCCTACTTTTATTGAGTATTTGGCTGTATATTCGGGAAGTAATTGAATGCTAGCAGCATTTGAACCATTAAAAAACAAAATCATAATAAACAAAAAAAAAGAACCGAATGTTTGCTTAATTGTTATCATCTTTAATTTGCAAAAATTAGTCATATCTCGAACTCATCTCTTAAAGTGTAAGCGGATGAGGTTTAATTTTGTTGCGCAAAAGCAAAATACTCATCGAGCAGTTTTTGGCTATTTTAAACGCTAACTATTTGCGTAATCGACGGTTCAATTTACTGTTCTGGTCAACTCCAACCGGACACTTTCTTTAGAGAGTTTTCATAGTTAATTG
>CAZWUO010000173.1:0-8130 GCA_964636675.1 uncultured Ectothiorhodospiraceae bacterium | reverse complement strand
AGATAAGATCGCATTCGATCCGTTCACGTTACCTAATCAAGGTAATATCATTCGTCGTTACGAGTACTGATTCAACGCAAGCACCCATAACCGAAAACTAATTTATATATATTTCAATACTGCTTTAAATGAAAAAAATCCTGAAAAAGCCGTGCATATCTTAGTATTCTTCATTTAACCTTTGTGCTTTGGTGCTACTAACACAAATTTTTTTTGTAACCATCAACACCCATTCCAACCCATCACATAAACCCGCTTTAAAAAATCCAATAGCGATCTAGTAGACATAACATACTGTGTTCTGCGCATGCAGGTCGCTAATTCAATCGCAAAAATATGAAATGGAGAATGCGCGAATAATCAAAAACTTTTCACGTATTATCAAGAACAAATCCACCTATTACTTTAGTCTATGCCCACTATTCATAACGCTGAGAATCTAGAAATGAAAAACTTTGTGCTTTTTATAGCCTTTATTACCCCTTTGCCGATATCAGCTGCAAATCTGAGCTTTAAAATTAGCGAGCTGGAAAATAATAAGGGACAAGTAAGAATTTTATTGTTTAGCGTAAAAAATAAAGAACACTTTCCCAAACAAGTGACATTCGCCACTTGTTTGAGCACAGCAAAAATGAATAAAAATACCGCAATAGCTCATTGTAATAACATTGCGCCAGGACGTTACGCCGCCTATATATTTCATGACGAAAATGGTGACGATATAACAAATCACAATTGGCTTGGATTTCCAAAAGAAAAATTCGGCTATTACAAAAACTTCAAGGTCAAAATTCTCCCGCCAAATTTTGATGATGTCGCATTCGATGTCACTCTAAAAGAACATACTTTTCTCGTCCCGCTGCAAAATTACAATGATTAGCCATCGATCTGCATAAACTAAAAGGCAATATTCCATGCAAGCACTAAAATCCAAGATCGAAATTTTTCTCGAAAACATCGCACTTTTTTTTTACGACAATGCTTATAAAACGCTATTAGTGGCACTCTTGTTCATCGGCATCCTCGCTATAGGTATTCCAAAACTTCAGATAGAAACAACAATCGAAGGCTTGTTTAAACCCGGAGATACAACCCTGGCCGATTATGAAATATTTAGAAGCCAATTCGGCCAGGATGACTTAAGCATTGCCGCCATTCAATCTGATAAAATTTTCACGCTGTCTTTTCTCTCAAGATTACGTGACTTTCACCTTGACCTGGAAAATACCGTTCCGTATTTAAAAGAAGTCACTAGTCTTTACAATGTCAGCAATATCTCGGGTGATGAAGGCTCTCTAATTGTTGAAGATTTGATGGAGGATTTTCCGCAAACAGCGCAAGATCTTGCGGCTCTCCAAAAAAAGGTGATTGAAAACCCTCTGTATAAAAACTTGCTCATTTCAGAGTCCAGCGATTTTACTTTAATAACGATTCTCAATGAGCGTTTTTTTGCATCACCTTCATCAGATATTGAAGATCCATTTATTGATTTAGCAGATGATTTGAAAATTGAAAATAGCCCTGATGGTGAAAAACCACGGCCACTGACTAATCTTCAAAAAGAAGAAATAGTCGCTGCGATCCGAAACGTGGTTGCCAAACATCAACATGCTGAATTTGACATCTTATTGACGGGTGGTCCAGTGGTTGATGTCGAGCATATCGCATCGATCCACCACGACGTTGGCATCATGATGGGCATCGCCGGTTTGCTAGTCATTTTATTACTCTTTGTTATTTTCCGCCGTGCGAGTGGTGTCACCTTGCCACTGCTCGTCGTCAGCGCGACGCTTATTTCCATGTTTGGCGTCATGGGTTTTTTAGGCTTGCCAATTACCCCGGTATCACAGATGTTCCCAACACTCATGTTGGCCGTTGGCGTAGCTGACGCAGTCCACTACCTGACCCTTTTTTACCGTGAGCAGGAGAAAAGTAGCAATCGTACAGCGGCCAGTAAAGCATTGGGTAAATCAGGCTTAGCGATGTTATTCACCAGTTTAACAACAGCCGCAGGCTTCCTCTCGTTTAGTCAAGCACAACTTTTACCGATTGCCGATATTGGCATTGTCATACCGCTAGGCGTGTTACTCGCGCTAATATCTAGCTACACATTATTGCCTGCAATGGTCTCCATTTTAAAGCTGAAACCAAGGGCATCAAAAAGTGGCGGACTCCTTGCGGAGCGAGCACTGGTACGTGCTGGGGATTATTCTTATCAGAATCCCAAAAAAATTATCGCGCTAACACTGCTACTGACACTGGCCTTAAGTGTTGGTATTTTCAAGCTCGAATTTTCTCACAACGTCGTGACTTGGTTACCCGCTGACAACCCTGTTCGACTAGCCACAGAAACTGTCAATAAAGAGATGAAAACCACGGTTTCTCTAGAGATTATTATTGATACAAAAAAAATTAATGGTCTGTATGAGCCGCATGTCATGCAAGACTTGGAAAATATCAATCGAATTATTGAGAATCTAAATATCGCAGCTGTTCCGGTCTCAAAATCCTATTCAATTGTCGATACCTTAAAACAAATTCATCAGGCACTTAACGAAAACAATCCGGACTATTATCTCGTGCCAAATGATAGACAGGTGATTGCACAAGCGCTATTACTGTTTGAAAATGGGGGATCAGATGATCTTGAAGAATTAGTCGATAGTCAATTTTCAAAGGCAAGAGTAACGATACGGGTTCCGTGGGTCGATGCAATTTTATATATTCCACTCAAAGAGCGTATTGAAGCCGAGTTCAATAATATTTTTTCTGACTATGCTAGCGTAACAGTCACCGGTTATATGGATCTGCTCACGCAAAGTTTCATGAATGTATTGCAAACGATGAGCAGCAGTTATATGACTGCTTTTATCATTATCGGTATCATCATGCTAATCATTTTCGGCGACATCCGTTTAGGGTTTATCAGTTTGGTGCCTAATTTTTTCCCGATATTTGTTGCATTGTCATTTATGGGGCTGTTCAAAATACCCATTGACATGTTTACCGTGTTAATGGGCGGTATCGCATTAGGCCTTGCAGTAGACGATACCGTACATTTTATTCACCATTTCCAGCGTCATTTTTTGGCAACTAAAAATGTTCAGCAAAGCATTAAAAACACGCTTTCCTCAGTGGGGCGTGCCATTTTGTTTACCACGACTATTCTTGCGGGTGCTTTTTTTATTTACACCTTTGCATCCGTCGGTACCTTGGCAAATCTAGGTTTCGTACTTGTCATCGCAATCGTGACCGCGCTCATTACCGATGTCATTGTAACCCCTGCATTACTCGCCCTATTTTACAAAAAATCGCCAACCACAGAGGTAAAACATCATGCGTAGATTAATCAGCCCCGCTTATTTCACCCTAGGCCTGTTAATAATTACCGTATCGATAGGAAGCAATGTCGCGGCTGAAGAAGAGGCACTGACGATTATGCAAAAATCAGATTCACGTTATGTGGGAGACACGTCTACATTAGATATGACAATGATTCTCATCGACAAAAACAATAGTCAGCGAACTCGAACAATTCGTCTCATCAATAAAAATACCACCATCGTTGACAAAACACTCACGGTTTTTTTATCCCCTGCGGATGTAAAAAACACCGCGTTTATAAGTTTTGATTGGGCCGACCCAAACAAAGAGGATAACTCATGGCTCTATCTTCCGTCTTTGCATAAAGTAAAGCGGGTTCCTGCGAGTGATAAATCCGGGTCTTTTCTTGGAACTGACTTCACTTATAGCGATATCGAAGGTGTTGAAGTATCGCACTATGATTACAAAATAATTAATCCCTCCGTTGAGATAAACGGCATTGAGTGCTGGCTTATTGAACGCCTACCCAAGCAAGAAATGAGAGTCCAAATTATCGATAATACCGGATATAAAAAAACAAATTTATGGATAAACAAAGACAACTACATGGTTATTCAAAGCAAGGGATGGTTTACAGGGGATAAAATAAAATATTTCAAAGCATCGAATATCAAAAACATCTCTGGCATTGATACCGAGACAAAAATGCAAATGATCACAACAAAGGGTGGGCGAGTTTTACATAAAACCTTGTTGCTTATCGAAAACGTGGTATACAACCTTCCGGTAGATGAAAAAACCTTCACCCCACGTGCTATGCAAAAATGATGATGAGTCCACGTATATATTTTATTTTTTATCTATGCTGGGTTTTGCTCTTTATCATTCCCAGCCTAGGATATGCGGCTAGCATAGAACAAGAAGTGGAATCTGTCTTGCTCTCTGACGCAGGCAAAAAAAACATCGATGATTTCTTCGATGAAATAAACATAGAAGACCAGACACCCTCTGCCGTATTACTGAAAAACAAACGCTATAGTGGAAAAATTAAAACCGAACTGGCTTACAATACCGAAAAAACAGATAAAACGCTTCCATTTTCTCGCAAGAATTCTGGCCCGAGCAAGCTGAAAACTTCATTAAACATGCATTTTGAAGACAAAATAGGCTCGAAATTCAATTACAAAATCAGTGCAAACGGTTTTTATGATGCTTATTATGACATCAAAGCAGATTCTAATTTTTCAACCGAGCAAATCAATGCCTTTGAAACCGAAATAGAATTTCGAGAAACTTATTTTAATTTTTGGTTGAACCAGAATATTAGCTTAACGATTGGTCGACAAATTATTGCCTGGGGAGAATCTGAAGTGACGCCGGTGCTCGATATTATCAATCCACGCGATGTACGGGAGTTTGGCCAAACACCCTTGGATGAAATGAGAATACCGGTGAGCGCGGCACGCCTTTCGGCAACCCTAGGAAATTTAGAACTAGACTATGTTTATTCGTTCGAGTTTCGAGGAGATAAAACGGGGGTCAACGGCAGCGACTTCGACCCCACTATTTCACTACGTAGCATCTTACCGATAACCAGTCCACGTAAACCCTATACTTTTTTCGATGGAGGTGAGCAGTATTTTCGACTGAAAAAGCAATTTAATAATACGGATCTCGCTATATTTTTAAGTGATAGCTACCAGAAATCACCAACACTTGCATACAACATCGAGCAACAATCCTTACTTCCGATGTACAAACGATATCAACTGCTCGGCCTATCTGGAAGTTTTACCACAGGTTCATGGTTAACCCGTTTAGAGTTGGCTTATAAACGAAACATTGCAGAGCCACGCAATGACCTTCTGCAACAAATAGAGACAAACAAATCGATTGTTGCCAGTTGGTCTGAAAAAAATATTGTTCAAACTACGTTAGGTGCCGAATACTACGGCTTCACAAATACAAGTATCACGCTGGAATGGACACCGACCGTCATCATTGATTATGCTAAAAACTTACTCAACGATAAACTCATGAGCGCCTATCTATTTTTTTATCGGCGAACTTTTCTGAATGAAAGAATAGCGCTGGATTTATCATGGTTTAAATTTGGCGACGGCGATGGTGACATCATCAGAACAAATTTAGAATACGAATATCAAGACGGCATGCGCTTATCTATCAGCTATATTGCCTATGAAGCAAACACGCAAGACTCATTTTTGTATAACTACCGTAACAATGACCGTATTATTTCCAGCATCAGTTACTTTTTTTGAAAACCAGAATAGATACCCGTTGTAAAATCTTTACCTCCCCCGTGTTCCTGCTATAGAATCTATTAAATTCTTTAGATTCTTGGAAGCTGTTATTCATGGGAAAAGCAACGCAAAAAGGTAACTTTTCAACCGATTCGATTTTATTTATTCTGGATTATTTATATGCGCAAGGAGAAGATGCTGACCAATGGCTGATTAGTGAGGGAATTGAAACAAACGCATTGCGGAACACAGAAACGCGTTTATCGGCCACGTCTCTTGTGACTGTTTGGCAAGCGCTGCTGAAATACTCCGGCGACAGCAACCTCGGCTTGAACGTCGGTATTAATATCAATACCGTCCGTGGAAATATTCTAAGCTTATTAGCTTTAAATAGCCCCACGATAATCACTGCTTTAGAAGCCGTTTGTAAATATCATGCGTTAATGTCAGGTGATAGTCCACAACCCTATTTAAAAAAACAAGTAAACGATGCCATTTTTTGTTCACGCATTGTTACGTTACCAGACCCGGAAATTACTCGTCAAACGGTAGAATGCATGCACGCCGCTATCATCACGATAATGCGCCAAATGGTACGCAAGGAAATCTCACCTTTGCTCATGGAATTTGCACACCCTAAACCAAAAAACTCCGATGTCCACGATATTTTTTTTAACTGCCCTATTATTTATGATTGCGTAGATAATACCATGCTATTTAGCAATGAAGTACTAAACTACAGAGTACCCCACGCTGATACCCTCCTGTTAAATACGGTTGAGCAGTATGCCCAAAAAAAATTATCTCAGCTGCGTGAAAATAACAGTTGGGAAAATAAAGTACAAAGGACCTTGATTCGTTCGATTTCAACTGGGAGTTATAACATTGCCAGTATTGCAGCCGAATTGACAGTCAGTTCTCGTAAATTACAACAGGTGTTAAAAGTAGAAAATACCAACTTTAAAACTATTCTCGATTCAGTACGCAAGGAGATCGCGCTAGATCACTTGCAAAGTAACGGACTCAGTATCGCAGAACTCGCGCTATTACTTGGGTTTTCAGAACAAAGCGCGTTTAACCATGCATTTAAACGATGGACAGGCAAAACGCCGGGACAGTTTAGAGTAACTACTCGCCCAGTTGAATGAGAAACTGGGGAGCTAGGGAGCCTCTGATTAAGTGAGATAGTAAGATGAAAACAAGGCAAATTGAAACGAAAAAGCGCAGTTTACGCTCGCTAGATGACTTAATCAGAGGTTCCCTGGTGCTATGCCCATCACGATTACCGAGAAACGCGCATATCAGCCCTCTGTTTTCCAACCCTCGTTTAGCGACTGAGGCAATCCACTAATCTGACACAAAACGCTTCTCGCTGATCTGATGCTCTTCGAGTGCTTGCAAAAGTCCATTCACACGTTGAGATTTACGAATTTCCCACTCATCGGGTGGATCATTGTTTGCCCACAGCGTAAATTGATTAATTTCTTGTTGCACCAACGGCATGCCATATTTTTTATGCATGTAAAAATAGATACGGGCTATATCTCCCTGAATTTCGCGGTTCGGCTCAACCGTTTTTTTGCGGCTATCAACTTCAAAATCACATGCACCGTATTTGCGTTTTTCACCTTGCACCGTAGCGAATTTATAATTACTGCGGTCGCCGTTTAATTCACCAACTGATGGCACAAGATTCATCATATCGGCTTCCATCGCACGGAATATTGGATTTACACGGCGGCAACACTTACGACCAGATAGCGTTTTTCCGCTCTTTTTAATGCAACGTTCAAATTGCTCCCGTTGCTGCCAGCACTTTAAAGGTTTACCAAACCGAGAGGCAGGCACAATATGCTCCCATTCCAATCGGGAGCCACGTTTCGCATTTTTGCGTACAATGTATCCACAACGATCCGGTGATATATTTTTACCCTGAAACTCGCAACCACAATAAAAAGTTTGTTTCTTATCTCGATAAATATCCGGCAGATATTTTTTCGCTTTGCTAAACGATTTTATTGCGTAATTACTGTTCGATGCAAGTGTGTATAGGTTGTCTGATGCAAATATCTTTAGTGTTGCGGCGAAATAAAGTACAAAAATCATTAATAATACAAACCGAAAACTCATTGCCTTAATCATCCGTGACAGGATAGAGAGGCGCATACTAACAAAAGTAACCGTTGGCAAATACGGTGCTTATATACAGTTATTATTGTGACGAAAGAAAATCAAGCCTGTTCTATGACCCGATTCTTGCTAAACCTAAAACATCACTACTCACCTTAAAACAAACAAGCACAAATAAAGTTGCACTTACAACTAAACTTATCTATACTTTGCACATGTTTGAAAGATGTCTCTATTATAATATTAATGCGTTAGCTCGCGTGGTCAATAAAAAATGGGCGGATGCGTTTAGCGAGCTTGACCTATCCCCCGCCCACGGATATATGCTACGCGTTGTTCTATCTAAACCAGGGATTACCCAAAAAGAACTTGGGACTGAGTTGCGGCTTGTAAAGTCGACTCTTCTTAGGTT
>CAZWUO010000172.1:1328-8271 GCA_964636675.1 uncultured Ectothiorhodospiraceae bacterium | reverse complement strand
TCTGTGCCTGCCCGCCTAGCAGAAGCAACGCACCCGTTAGTAAGTATCCAAAAAAGTAATTCATTTTCTTGTCCATGAGTGGATCTCTCCAAAATCAAGCAGTCAATAACAACGCTGTTCCTGAGCTATCCTGATGTTCAGGATACGCTCACCGATTTAAAACTGGAGTTGCTCACCCGTAGGTGGCAAGGGCACGGTACCTCCGCCCTGCTGTCCAAAGTCACCGACAGCAATGGCCCAGTCTGATTTATAAGGTGCAGTCCAGGTTTGATTTGAAACACTAAGATTTCCGAGTGTGATTTCTGTGTATGACTTTTTGGTGTCTACGACTATTGCCGTTTGTGGAGCATTCATATTTGATAAGTCCATTTGAATCGAACTCGTGTTTTCTTTGTAAAAAACAAAAAAAGAATTCGATGACGTTTTCAGCGCAAGGCCATTTGTTAGGGTGTTTGCGCGATTCATATCTAACAAAAAACGCTTATTCCAGAAACGCTGAAAGGTTCGCAATTGCTCAGGATTAGGGTAGTTATTACTGGATACAGTAGCCCACCGACCCCACCATGAACCCATTCCTCCCGCCAGTACGTATTGCCATGCCTTTCTTCGAGTGCCTGACATATCCCAATAAGGCCTGCGCTGATACAGGAATCGCTCAGAATATAGATGGGGACGTGTTACATCACTGTCGAGCTTGCCTTTGGCATCATTGAAACCGTAGTCTCCAAAACCACTATATGCATTGGCATCAAGCTCAGCATGGCTGCGACCACGCGCCCAAAGCATATGTCGCCAGCCTGACTTGTCATGCAGATATTTAGCCCATTCGCCGACTTGGCTGTTGAATACCCATTCCTCCAGATCGAAACCATAGCCCATGGACCAACCCGGCAATGGCCCAAGGCGTGCTGCAATGTATCTTTGAAGACGTTTATCAGGAATCGCATTAATTCCTTTTTCAACACCGATAACACCTTCTCCAACACCGATCGGGGTTTGCCTGCGAGGCGTTTCCCTGTTAGGTGATTCATCGCCCCAAGCCCATATATGTAAATGCCGGCCTTTTGAGTGAATATACGATATCGCAAGCTCGAGTCCCTCAAACGTTCTTGGGTCAGGGTTTACACTCGAATGATCCTTCCAGGATTGTGTGCCCAAGTTAAACCAATGGTTAGCGATAACCGTGGAATAAAGAATATTAAAACCATAAGTGTCGAGTTCGCTGATCGCGATATCCAGCTCTAACTCTGCTTTTGATTTTACCTCTCCTGCCATTATTTTTCGATTGTCATACCAAAATTCTGGTCCAACCTGGTACGTATCATTTTGATAAGCATTGAATAGGAATGCTTCCAGCCCGCCATTTTCATCTATTTGTTGAGCAAATTTATTTCCCTGAGAGGTGAGGAAGCCTTTAATTTTTGCATCGGGATTGACGCCAATCGTGACCGATCCACTATGGCCATTTAACTCCGGATCAGCGCTCGCGGTGGTAAATGTCCAAGCACCGGTTTTAGTGCCTGTAAAACGAAATTTCCAAGTAGTTTCACCCGTATAAAACATTTCTGTGGTGCGTGTTTCGCCAGACGCTTCATGGGTAAATGTAACCGTTGCAACCAGATCAAAAGGGTTTCCTGAATAATCCGGGTTATCAAGACTCCACTCGAGATAGGGTGCCCATAACGTTCCTGCGCGAGGCTCCAAAACTGCCGCATGCACGGTATTGGAAAAAACGGGCATAACAATACTCATCAGTATTAACACCGTCAGGAGATAAGCACCGTGGTTTGCGGCCATAGTTCGTGCGTACATTTTATTGTCCTCTTTATTTTCAACAAATGACGCAGAATCAATTAGGAATAACATCACAAACGCCTGTAGAAAAATCAGATATGCCTACTCCGTTATAGGCTTTAAGGCGAAAACACAGAGCATCACCTTTACTTAGGCCTAGCTCGTTCCAAGCATCATAGGTTATAGAAGGTGCTGCGGCATCAAATCCGCTGCTGCCAACCACCAAGTTCGATATCTCCGTAGTCGCTGTATCAAGCGTGGTTCCCGTATAGACACGATAACCAAGAACATAATCGCTAACCGAGTTTGCATTCCAACTAAATGTTACATTCACATTGGCACAAGTCTCACAGCTTACGCTCAGGTTCACCGTCGCCGTCGCTATATCGTCATTTGCATCGGTGACACTATAAATGAACATATCTGTGCCAGCGAAAGTGCCATTGGGAGCGTAGGTAATCGTGTTGTTGCTTTCTATGGCTGTTGTACCACCAACCGCTGCTTGTACGATGGCGACCATTAGTGGCACATCATCGAGACCGGTATCGTTGGCAAGTACGTTAATATTGATAGGCGTTCCCTGGTCGGTCGACACACTGTCATTATTCGCCGAGGGGATTGCCGTTCCGCTTGCACTGACAGTCACACTCACCGTTGCGATTGCTGTATCACCGTCTTTGTCCGTGACACGATAAATGAAAGTATCTAGACCAACATAAGTGCCGTTGGGAGTATAGGTAATCGTGTTATCGGCCTCTACGGTTGTGGAACCATTGGTGGCAACTTGCTCGATACTGACCGCCAATGGCGCATCATCGAGACCCGTATCATTAGCGAGTACGTTAATATTGGTTGGCGCGACCTGATTGGTCGATGCACTATCGTCGTTGACAGAGGGTATTGCGATTCCACTACCGGGCTCATCATCATTGCCCTCAATCAGGACAACATACATACTGCCGTAGACACTCGATGCATTGCTAGGAAGTGTGACGGTGCCAGACGCAAATACTTTTTTATACAAATACAGTGTTCGATCCGTTGTCCCAAGTGTGTCGCCAGTCCATTCCCATGTACTTAACCAGCCTGACCGTTCGGTATCGTTATCAGCATGGCCTACGTAGACATCGACTGTTTTGTTAACCGTGAAACTTAAAAACTCACTGCCGGATTTTCCTTTATCATCATTCGCTGTTTGCAAAGACTGTATTCCCAGGTAAGCAGAAGGTATGCTGAAATAGGTATAGAGGCGATCGATATAGACCCGGCTAGGCACCGTAAGTGTGCTCCATTTATAGTTGCTGAGACTAGGCTCGGAAACTTCAAGGGTAATACCTACGGTCACGCTCACCGTTGCGGTTGCCGTATCACCGTCTTTATCCGTGACCCGATAAGTGAAAGTATCTAGACCAACATAAGTGCCGTTGGGAGTATAGGTAATCGTGTTGTTGGCCTCTACGTTTGTAGAACCCTTGGTGGCAACTTGCTCGATACTAACCACCAATGGCGCATCATCAAGACCCGTATCATTGGCGAGTACGCTAATATTGATTGGCGTTACCTGATCGGTCGATACACTGTCATTATTCGCCGCTGGGCTTGCCACTCCGCCTACCGCACTGACGGTCACACTCACCGTTGCGGTTGCTATGTCACCGTCTTTATCCGTGACACGGTAAGTGAAAGTATCTAGACCAGCATAAGTGCCGTTGGGGGTGTAGGTAATCGTGTTGTTGGCCTCTACGTTTGTAGAACCCTTGGTGGCAACTTGCTCGATACTAACCACCAATGGCGCATCATCAAGACCCGTATCATTGGCGAGTACGCTAATATTGATTGGCGTTACCTGATCGGTCGATACACTGTCATTATTCGCCGCTGGGCTTGCCACTCCGCCTACCGCACTGACGGTCACACTCACCGTTGCGGTTGCTATGTCACCGTCTTTATCCGTGACACGGTAAGTGAAAGTATCTAGACCAGCATAAGTGCCGTTGGGGGTGTAGGTAATCGTGTTGTTGGCCTCTACGTTTATAGAACCCTTGGTGGCAACTTGCTCGATACTGACCACCAATGGCGCATCATCAAGACCCGTATCATTGGCGAGTACGTTAATATTGATTGGCGTTACCTGATCGGTCGATACACTGTCATTATTCGCCGCGGGGGTAGCTACTCCGCCTACCCCACTGACGGTCACACTCACCGTTGCAGTTGCCGTATCACCGTCTTTGTCCTTGATCCTATAAATGAAAGTATCTAGACCAGCATAAGTGCCGCTGGGGGTGTAGGTAATCGTGTTGTTGGCCTCTACAAATATCGAACCATTGGTAGCGACTTGCTCGATACTGACTTCCAGCGGTGCATCATCGAGACCCGTATCGTTGGCGAGTACATTAATATTGATTGACGTTCCCTGGTCGGTCGAAACACTGTCATTATTCGCCGAGGGAATTGCTGTTATCGTTCCGCCTACCGCACTAACGGTTACGCTTACCGTCGCGGTTGCCGTATCACCGTCTTTGTCTGTGACCCGATAAGTGAAAGTATCTAGACCAGCATAAGTGCCGTTGGGAGTGTAGGTAATTGTGTTGTTGGCTTCTATAATTGTGGAACCCTTGATGGCGACTTGCTCGATACTGAGCAGCAGTGGCACATCATCAAGACCGGTGTCATTGGCGAGCACGCTAATATTGATTGGCGTTCCCTGGTCGGTCGAAACACTGTCATGATTAGCCGAGAGGGTTGCCACCGTTCTATCTACCTCGCTGACGGTCACACTCACCGTCGCGGTTGCCGTGTCACCGTCTTTGTCCGTGACCCGATAAGTGAAAGTATCTATACCATCATAAGTGCTGTTGGGAGTGTAGGTAATCGTGTTGTTGGCTTCTACAACTGTGAAGCCATTGATTACAGCTTGCTCAATACTGATCACCAGTGGCACATCATCGAGACCGGTGTCATTGGCGAGCACGTTAATATTGACGGCACTGGTCTGCTGAGTCGATGCACTGTCGTGATTAGCCGAAAGTGTTGCCGTTCCGTCCAAAACCGGGGCGACATCACAAGCAGTGAGGAGTCCGAACATTCCAGCTAATGCAATTAAGCGCAATAGTTTCTGAGAAAATAAAGCTTGGTTGGCTGAGGAGTTCTTAGGCATTGGTGATTTCTCCTTGTTCGATGTTAAACGGTATTGTCGAGATGTATTTTTGATTCGTCGCGCGGATCAAATTGTTAAAGTGGCAAACACTTTTGGAAAATTGGAGGGCCTAATCATCAACGATTCCTTCGCATCGATCATTGCTATTAAAATCTTATATTCTCTTATTGATAAGCAAGCTATAAATTCACCACTGCCTTATTTGAAGAAAACTGAAATTTTTCTACATATTCGAATAAGAATATTGTCACTCGCTTTAAATGTAATTCGTGTAGCCAACCATATCTCGTAAAGGTGCTTCATCATAGCATAAGAAAAAGGGCAGAAAATCGAGCTGGGGAAATCTGGAAACACAATATGCAATTAAAAATATACCAGCACTGTTATATTTTTTTCGACTCATTGGCTTCCTCCCTCCCAAAACATCACTTATAAAATTATTTTTTTACTGTATTTTTTACCAAAAAAAAACAACCTAAGGCACTGTAAAAATTAACCTTATTAATTATTTCAATCGTTCATCAGCAACCACACTCTAAGATTTTAGCACTGCCCTATATCACTTTAGTTTTCTTCAAACGAGCCATCATTTTTTGCCTTTTCACGCTAAATTCCCCTTTCGCGTAACATCAAATTTTGTGACCTACCTCACATATTTTTTTGCACTTTTTGACATAAAAATGAAGAAAAAATCCAATATTCACCACGCCTTTGCAATCCACCCATTCTTGGTATTTTAAATCAGGAATGATTTAAAATAAGAAAAACTCAAAAATAACCATCATTTTTTGCATTTTTCACTCAAAACAAACTTTTCATGTAATATTAGATTTTGCGACCTACTTCACATATTATTAATCTCGTTTAACATAACAAATGAAAAAAAAATTTAACATTCATCATACCTTCTGAACTCATCAACCCTTAATGTTTTTGCGACAGAAACTTTTTTTCGATGCTCATCCCGCCTCAAACGAGCGAGTGATTTTTCGTGACGGATAATTTTAGATTTCAATGCACGGCGATCAACCTGATCAATTTTTTTGATTTCAATAAAGCCGCGATAAGTTTGACAGGCATTTTTACTCGGGAAGATTTTTTTTCATTATTTTTTAACGTGGAGTAGAGAGAAATTATAACTTTCTTCGACGGGGACATGAAATAAGAAATCCTGGCCGATAATAGAATAACAAACATTTTCCTACTGGAAATAATAGTCGATTTACTCGCCAAGTAACCTTTGGTATTCTGTTTACAGCTAGTGCTTCCCTAACATCATGTTTGCTGTGCGAAATACCACGGAAAACTATATCTCCCTCTAACTAGTGAAAAAAACAAAATCAATCTTAAATAAAACAAATGAAAACGTACCAAAGAACATCGAAATAAAAACTTGTAAGATAAGACTATGGGTATTCAAATGAAATATAAAGCCTGCTACTTTTGCAAACTAAGCCATTATTTTTTTAGTATCACATTGTTTTTCATTTACTGCGTATCTAATGCTGCTACAACAGCATCACCGGTATCAAGCAATGTTGAGTTATATAATACTTTTACGTTAAAGCTCTTAAAAGATGACATTACGAGCAATAAATTTCTTGAATTCCCAAAAGTCACTTTTACAAAAGGAACAAAAACTTTTATTGTTGAAGGTTTCTTTGACGGTGATGAAAATGGTGCCACATCCGGTAATATTTGGAAAACCAGATTCATGCCCGATGAAGTAGGAACCTGGAATTACACCTGGAATTTTGGCACGGCTAGCGGAAACGGTTCCTTTTCTGTAACTGCCCGTAGCAACACAAAAAACCATGGTCATGTCTCACGAATCGGTCGATACCTGAAAACATCTGATGGCAAAAACTTCATATACTATGGCTCTAATTGGCCCCAAACAAAGCAATTGAGGCCTACGAAAAATGCCTATTCCAAATTGTTTATTTCGGATTCTGATTGGGTCAACTATATTAACAGACTGGCAGAGAC
>CAZWUO010000172.1:0-1228 GCA_964636675.1 uncultured Ectothiorhodospiraceae bacterium | reverse complement strand
TTCATCTGGCCAAATTCTTGACCCATGGAGCAGTTCGAACCTAATGACCGAAAAGGAATTTTACCTGCGGTATATCGTCGCCCGGTACGCTGGTTTTTACAATATTTTCTGGGAACTTGGCAATGAAATGGGGCGCAGTCCTAATAATGGGGGCAATTTTACGGCAGCAGCAAACAACAACTACATACCGTGGATAAAAAAATATGATCCTTACAATTTGCCCATCACATTATCTGAAGGGTTGTGGCGCACTACAAATGTCGAGATAGGAGGTTTCCACCAAAATCAGACAATTAATTCAGGCGAATCCCGTCCCATTATCCACACTGAACTGGTAGCCGGCGATGCACCAAATGCCATGTGGAAAACATCAACTTACGCTGACCCGAGCAATCGACATTATTACCGTAAGACATTTTGGAAAAGTATGGCTGAAGGTGGTTCTGGCTCAATAGAAGGATCAAGCCTTTCCAGTGCTAGCTATTTTGCCACCATGACAGAATTTTTAAATAATACTGCCATCAGAAATGTCATGGAGGATCATGGCCGACTTTCAAGCTTTTTATCCACAACTATCAATGAACTGTATAACCTGCCACCTCTCGAGTCAGCATCGATTGGATCTGCTAACACCACATACAAAGTATGCGGAAAGATGGGGGAAGAATACATCGTATATTTCTATGGTGCAAACAGCTCTATTACTCTTTCACTAAGCCTGCCACAAGGGAATTATACAATAATTTGGTATTCTCCTTCCACAGGACTAAACAGCACCCAAAATGTCTCGAATAATTCCTCTATAACATCACCATAGTCAAATGAATATGATACTGCGATTTACATTACGGCAGACGCGCAAACAGTGCCAACACCCCCTTCTTCGGAAAAAATGCTGATCAATTAACAGCGATTTCCGTTAATAAGCACGCCTAATTGCGGGAAGAAACCCAAATTTCTCGGGACGGCATATGGGTTCGTTGCAACAACGTTGTCTTGCTGGTTTTTCTTCTTCATGTGTATCCTAGAATCCGCAGTTGGACGCCATGAATAGCACGCTTATAAGCGTGCTATTCATGGCGTAACGCACTCATCCTCTGAGTGAATTCGACAAACAAGCTCATGCGTTTTTTTATCACCACTTAACGATATCTCATAGTGGTCAACTGCGGAATCTAGGTTTATGGAAGCTGCATACTTAAGCCCGTTGGAGCACTGGGTATAGCTA
>CAZWUO010000171.1:0-8273 GCA_964636675.1 uncultured Ectothiorhodospiraceae bacterium | reverse complement strand
AACCCCTGCAAGCCAACCCAACCATCATCGAAGACAACTGTTTTATCGGCGCACGCTCCGAAGTCGTTGAAGGCGTTATCGTCGAACATGGCTCGGTGATTTCCATGGGTGTATACATCGGTCAAAGCACCCGCATTTTCAACCGTATGACTGGCGAAATCAGCTATGGTCGCATCCCTGCCGGCTCGGTGGTCGTCTCGGGTAATCTGCCCTCTAAAGACGGAACGTATAGCTTATATTGTGCGGTCATCGTTAAACAGGTCGATGAAAAAACCCTGAGTAAAGTTGGCATTAACGAATTATTGCGCGATATTTAATTTTTCTAGTTGCTAGACAACATCAAGCGCACAAAAACCCCAAGACTACCAAGCTTTATTTAATTAGGACGTTTATTATTCATGTCAGACACACTCGAACTCGCAAAAAATCTCATTTCCCGCCCATCCGTCACACCGGATGACGCCGGATGCCAAGCCCTGATGATTAAACACTTAGAGGCGCTAGGGTTTAGCATCGAAAAATTACGCTTTGATGATGTCGATAATTTTTGGGCGCGGCGTGGTACCACAAGCCCATTACTCGCATTTGCAGGTCACACCGATGTCGTGCCCACAGGCCCGGTCGAGCAATGGAAAACCCCGCCCTTTACGCCAACCATAATAGACGGCATGTTATATGGCCGTGGTGCGGCAGATATGAAAGGAAGTCTCGCGGCAATGCTAACTGCCTGTGAACGTTTTATCGCTCAACACTCCGCACACAAGGGCAGCATCGCATTTCTGATTACCAGTGATGAAGAGGGGCCAAGTATCAACGGTACCGTAAAAGTGATTGAACATCTCGAAGCACGCAACGAAAAAATGGATTATTGTCTGGTCGGAGAACCCTCGAGCACGCATAAACTGGGCGACATCGTAAAAAATGGCCGCCGTGGTTCGCTCAACGCCACGCTGGTTATCCACGGTATGCAAGGACATGTCGCCTACCCTCATCTCGCGGAAAACCCCGTGCATACCGCAGCACCGTTTCTCACTGATCTCTGCGCGCAAACATGGGACAACGGCAATGAATTTTTTCCGCCTACCACGTTTCAAATCTCCAATATCAGCGCTGGCACAGGGGTTACCAATGTTATCCCCGGCTCACTCGAAGTGATCTTTAACTTCCGCTTTTCAACCGAACTCACCCACGAAGAATTGCAACAACGTGTCGCCGAACTGTTGCTCAAACACCGGCTCAAACACGATATAAGCTGGTCACTTTCTGGCAAGCCCTTTCTAACCCCAGAAGGTGAACTCGTCTCTGCGACCCAGCAAGCGATTAAACAAGTGACCGGTTACGCAACCAAGTTATCAACCAGCGGGGGCACTTCCGATGGCCGTTTCATAGCACCAACGGGAGCCCAAATACTCGAGTTAGGGCCGTTAAATGCCACCATCCATAAAGTCGATGAATGCGTTAATGTCGCTGATCTTGATATTTTATCCGAATGCTACGAAAAAATACTTGAAAATTTATTGACTTAAGCTCATTTGACAACAGACCTCGGAAAAGTATTACTCCCCCGAAAAGGTCTCATTCCTGCATAACATTTGCACTAATATTCCTGAATCCGTCGTTAGACGCGTGGAAGCAAATGGAAATCACCCCTAATCCAAAAACCACCCCACAACAAACTATCCTGCTGAATGAAGCACAATTGAAACTCGAAGGTCTTAAAGTCGGCCAACAATTACTGGCACGGGTATTAGCCGTACAAAAGAATGGCGAAGTCAGCCTACAACTCACAAATCAACTCCACTCGCCGTTCAAATCTCAACTCGGTAGTGCAATTCTGAGTGCAAAAACAAACTTACCACTCACCGAAGGACAGACATTATCATTGCTTATCGCGCAACTCGGCAAACAAATTATATTAAAGCCTTCCGCGCAACGTACTCAACAAATTATCTTAAAGCAAGCAATGCGTGAAGCATTGCCGCAACAAAAACCACTAAAAGAAGTCTTCTCTGTCTTAAAGCAACATACACTGCAAACAGCAAATACAACTCGCAGCATACCCGTAGCCATCACGCAAATGATTCAACAAGTGATGCAAAACCTACCTACGCCAAAAAATATTTCGCAAGCCAGTGAACTAAAAAAAGCCATGTTCTCATCTGGCTCATTACTCGAAAAAAAAATGTCTAGCGCCACAAAAACTTCGACAACTGCATCGATCAACACCGATTTAAAAGCCATGCTGTATAAACTCAAATCAGTTTTATTAAATCAAGTTAAAGCGGAGCAAACACAAAAAATACAGCAACAAACACAGGGTTCAGCTGTAACGGCAAGCTCCGCAAAAGAAACAGCAATAAGCTCGCAAACATCAAAGCCGTTACAAAATAATCAAGCAACGGTAAATAATTTTCAGTCTCGAATAATAACCAGTACTTTACAACCCACTCACAAACCCGCTAATGCCGAGTCTGCGACTATTCAACAAGCAATTCAGGCGGGAAAAATAGACCAGGTAAAAACCGCAATAACACAGACATCATCCGAAAAACCAGTCACTCCGTCACAAACTGAAAAATCAACTCAGTTAGTGACGCGTGCAATAACGCAAACTGCAACTCCATTATTAAAACCCGCGGGAGAACCGCTTACTGAAATTGAAAAAAAAACATCTGCAACAAACTTGCTCCAACTGCCCAAAAAAGAATCGCAAGAAGATTTCATAAAAACGCTTCGTCTGTTACAAACGAGTCACCCTGAGCCAACAAAACACACAAATATCCAGACATCGCCATCCAGTACCGCCGATCTCATTAATAATTTATTAAAGGCGATAGAAAGTGCACTGGCTAGAACCCAATTGCATCAACTCAATACTCTAGCTGATTTGGAAACTGGAAAACTCGCGTGGACTTTAGAGCTACCCATTCGTCTTAAGGAGGATGTTGATATCGTAAAAATGCGCATTCAAAGAGATGCAAACAATTCCGATGAAGAGCAGTCACTCCCTATTTCTATTACGATTTCCGTAGATCTGCCCAACACCGGCCCCATCACTGCTAAAATCACCTTACTTAATTCGGATGTCAGCATTGGGTTTTGGGCCGAGCGCAATCCTATATTTAGCTTAATTGAAAATAATGTGGAAGAGCTGCAAACTCGGCTACACGATTCAGGATTAAACACCTGCGAGATAAACTGTCATCAAGGAATAATCTCCGATGATTTAGATCCCGAGCCACCCGCTACCGATGGGCTACTGGATATACAAGCATGACAGACGAAAAACAAAATACAAAACCAGTCAACGAAATACAGAAAGCCATTGCCATAAAATACGAAAGCGAAGACGTGCCCCGTATCGTCGCAAAAGGTGAAGGCAATATCGCAGAAAAAATTGTAACAATAGCCAAAGAACATGACATCGTCTTATATCAAGACAAAGAACTCATCAAAATTTTATCTAAGCTCGACCTCGAAGAAGAAATCCCCAACAACCTCTTCGAAGCCGTCGCAGCAGTTTTGGCATTTGTCTATAACATGAATGGAAAAGCAAAAGATTTACCGGGGATGGAATAGCCTTACTATACATTTTAATATTACGCGAGGTAGTTACCTTACATTTAAAATACTCAACTAGAAGGCATAAAGCGCGTAGCCGGTTAATCAACAACAATCGACGATACACCTTGCTAGAGCGCGTGTCGTCGATTAATCCCGCGGCTACCTAAGGAGTTTAGGATTGTCCTCTCGGATGATGTGAGATAATGATAGATCGTTTAATTTACAGCCTCGATATCTGTACATGCTTCGGTTGTAGCAGCAGAGGTTCCCACGTAGTTATATGCTTGTACTGAGAAGCAAACGTTATCTCCATACACAAGTCCTATATCAGCTCCTGCATTAAAACTAACACTTGGGTTTGTGGCATCAAAACCCGTTTGCGACACAGGAACATCAGCAAGAAGCTTATTTGAGGCATCCGTACTGAGACGATATAAAATGTTATAGCCATTCACATTTTCAGAAGCTGAATTAGCATCCCATGTTAGTGAAACATCTATATCGTTAGCGCAATTCGAGCACAAAACATTGATACTGACACTAGCAGTAGCAAGGTCTCCATCGTTATCAGTGATTCGATAAGTAAAATTATAAGCTCCGTAGCTAACACCATCAGGAGTATAAGTAATCGTATCATTCGCTTCGATGTTCACCGTCCCCACTGAGGGTGAATCCACGATAGAAAGCGAAATCGGTGTGTCATCCAAATCACGATCATTGAGTAAAACATCAATATTAACGGCGGTATCCATGTCCGTTGTCACCACATCATTTACCGCAATCGGTTTTGCAGTGGGTACTGAACCATCAAGATTTCTAACGATAACGCTATACATACTTGAATCTGAGTTACTATTATTATTGCTGCCTAACACCACGGTACCAGCCGCATGATTATTCGAAAATAGGCGGCGAGTTGTGTCTGAATCAACAATAGTAATTCCAGTATCACTCCAACCTGCTAACCATGCAGGTTTATCAGTGATGCGAATATCGTGAGCAACATAGACGGTAGCAACTTCGCTAATATCGAAAACAACGAGAGCATTACTAGAGATATTTTTATCATCATTCTCAGTACGTAAAACATCTAAACCAATAAGTTCCGTGGGAACGTTTGTATATTCAAATGTTCTGTCCACGAATACCTTGCTATTAATTTCTAACGAACTCCATACATAGCTTGCGGGTGCCGTCGTGGTAATATCACCGTTGAATGCGTTTGAATTACTGCCACCGCCAGAACCTCCACCCGTCGAACCGCCGCCAGTTGATCCTCCACCTGTCGAACCGCCGCCTGTTGATCCTCCACCCGTCGAACCCCCGCCAGTTGATCCACCACCTGTCGAACCCCCGCCAGTTGATCCACCACCTGTCGACCCCCCGCCAGTTGATCCACCACCTGTCGAACCCCCGCCTGTTGATCCTCCACCTGTCGAGCCGCCGCCTGTTGATCCACCACCTGTCGAGCCGCCGCCTGTTGTATTATTTATCAGCGCCAAAAATTTATTTCGTGCTTTACTATTAACAGCATTAATTTGTGCTAGACCAGCAGATTGTAAAGCGCTTATTACCGGCGAGAACGTAAGATATAAATCTAATGATATTGTACTTGCTACCGATTCAGAACTGGTTCCATATTCAATCGATTCAACAACTGAAATAAGTGATGCTATTTCCTGACTAGGCGCAATAGTCATAGCCGCATCTAATGCAACAATCGCTTGGTAAACCATTGCTTTATTTATCGGAACATCATCTGTAGATACTGAAACGGGAACCGTCGGCATGGTTAAGCGAATCGCACTATCCATCGCAGAACTTACATCGTTTCCACCTACTTTTAGTTGATTACTCATACTCTCCAAAAGCACGGAAGCATTTATAATGTTGGCAAGTGCTGCAATACGGGGCGCGTGCTCATGTACGCCTGTGCCATCAATAAACCCATCAATAAAATCGTAAGCTAAAATGTCAATGACTTCATTGGCACTAATATTAATTCCGTGTTCTTGTAATGACGCTCGAACGCGTCTTATCATTTCAGAGAAAGCTTCAGATGATTTAACGATTACCGCAATATTAGTTGCGCTTATTTTAGATTTAACGGGACCATCCTGTACGAGGTTAGGATCAAGACCATAATTCAATTTTTCAACGACATTTTTAGTGGCTATTGCGACGTTCAACCGGGTGAAGCTATAAGGCATGTTTTCAGCAATTTTGGTAATAAACGTGCTGTATGGATTAATGTTAACCGTGATATTTTGTGAGGACTCGATAATAGAATAAAGATCAAAGCTAGGCACGTCGAGTGAGACCGTATCAATACCACCGGTACTGCTAATGACTAAAGGAAAGTTTGATTGGCGAGGGACGGTTACCTGATAGTTTGCATACTCATCGCTGCTGCCCACACCGATGACAATCCCACTGGAATCGCGTGCAAAAACCTTTGCGCCGACTATTGGGCCATCGCCTACACTACCGCTAATAGTGACGACATTTTCGACAAGCGTATTCTCAAAACTATCTGTAACAATAACGTCACACGCGGTAAGCAAAATCATACTTACGCTGAGCAACCCTAGAAAAATTGTTTTACATGATTTTTTAAGCTGAAAAATAATAATGTACCTCATTCAATCCAGACCCACCTATTGCGCTGTTTATTCATTGATTATTTGCTCTTTACCAATTCACTAACTTGCTGCCTCATTAAAAGCAGTTGATGAGCGAAAAGCGCTAAAAAATTCTTAGCCAACGGGTTTTCCATGAAACAAATATCGCTATTTAAAATATTCACCAGCGTTATAACTCATGCCCTCATAACATTGAGGCATTGTAGCACAAGCACGAAGCAAGCCAAAGTATTTTATTCAATACAAACAAGGAGTTAATTTATATTTTTTTAATACAAACCTAAAAATGTCGTCAGTAACAGACAAACTTAAAGCCAAAGATTTCATCTGCTTGTTTTGCTAAGATATTCGCCTACATTGCAAAGACGACACAGCTTCTCCCAATTAGAAAAATTGAGAAATATCTTTTTGCATAACACCCTATAATAACTAAGGAGCGCACAGTTTTTTTACATCCTTTTAAAATAAAAGCGCTAGCGTTAACCGTATGAGATTATGGTGGGCATGAATTTTATCGCGTCATTCAATGAATTACCACTAGACGAGCAAAAAGAAGCCCCTACATAGGGGCCTCCATAACTACTTTAAAATTTAAGCAAAACCCGTAATAAAAGCAACATGTGCGCCATAAATAATATGGCGCAAAATCAATGAATTAAAAAAGCGCATTATATTGAGTGTAAATATTATCGACTTATATAGCAGACTGTTTATATAGTGATTGAAGCATTATAGTGCTTCAATCATCTTCTTAATTTTTACTGCTTTCTCAAAATGATCTAACTTATGAGTCATGATCCACCATTCGGCCACTTCCATTAAACGTTCAGGGTCATCATTTTTTTGGGCGAAAAATGCGTAAAATGATAAACCAACATTTAAGCCTTTTTTTTCAATTTTTGCATTACAAACTTCAATAATCTTTTGCTTCAAATTTTCCTGCATACTCACCTCCATCGGTAATATCTACTCGTATAGCAATCAAATTATATTACGGATACAAACCTCTGCATCACTTGACCTCAATTTACTGAAAGAATGGATATTATAAAGAAGTGCTACTGACACCTTGCCGTCAGTAGTGTCTGTCGTCAGTGAATATTTCTTGCGCTACCAATACTCTCAAGCAACGATATGACATACCCATTAAAATATCGATCTGCACAGACCCTACAACTGCCATCCCCAAAACTGCAAAAAATCTGCAAACGGCCACATATCCGAAGCCTGCCTATTCCATGGTTTCAAACTGGTATAAAACACCGTTCCGGTTTCGGATTTATTGCCATACGCCTTATCCTCCCCCACCCGCCAATCAAGCGCCCACCAGCTAACCAATAGACGTTCAAAAGGTTTGTATGACCCTTTTACATATCCTTTGCGACTGCCAGTGGTTTCAAAAAATGCGGTCGCAGCATTGTCTTCACCCAATGGCAGACTCAGCAACTCCGTGATCGCGGCGATGTTGAGACCTTCCGTGGCGAATCGCCTACTGATATCAGCACGTGTCCGGAGTTGAATATCCATCACCCGATGAGTCTCTTGTCGCAAATAGATGGCAATGCGTTGCTCGCCATCCGGTGAGCCTGAGAATTGCAGCAGTCCTGGCAAGGTCATGCCATAAATCCATTGTGACTGTTTATCCCATCCCTCTGGATAAGCAGCTGCAGACAAATAATTCGTCGGTACAATCGCCAGAAAACAACCGCAAGTATGAACCGTTGTGACCAGCACAGGCCGGTTGTTCGCATCCAGCGTGACAACGGTCAACAAGCCATTATTCTTGCCTGCAGTAATATGAAACGGAAAAAAACTAAACGGTGTCTTTTCAAAATGAATACGGTAAATCAAGTTTGTATAATCACCGTTGAGCGTCTTGAAAGTTTGTTTATCGACATAAACAAAGGCCTGTGTTGCATCTACATCAATTAATTCATTGCCGTTAACATCAAGACGAGCTCGTGGTTTGCCAATACGATTAAAAGAGTCATCAGTGCGCTCGGAAATAAATATCGGCGCAAAGTGCGAAAAATCATCGGCTTGATCTTTGGCAATGTAGGCGGAAAA
>CAZWUO010000170.1:0-8413 GCA_964636675.1 uncultured Ectothiorhodospiraceae bacterium | reverse complement strand
CAACGCAGCCATGGAATGAAGAGGGTGTGCAATAAAACCGAAATCTCAAACGCTACGGGTATAAACACAGTACAGTGATTTTTTAGGGGCTGCTAACACTCATTTGAAACAGCGCCAAAAGAGAAAAATCAGGCATCGGCAAACCACGAAGTGAAAAATATAAAATTAAATTCTTTGTTTTACCGGGCCAAATGAACGCCGATGGATAACCGAAATTCCGTGTGCATCAAGCGCTGCAATATGTTTTTTTGTTGGATACCCCTTGTGAGCATCCAAACCATACTGCGGAAAAGCGGCATGCAATTGAAGCATTTCTCTATCACGCGAAACTTTCGCAATGATTGATGCCGCCGCAATCTCTTTAACCCGGCTATCCCCTTTGACAATTGCCTGGCTTCTGCATTTTAATACGGGGCATCGATTGCCATCAATTAATGCGAGCTGCGGCTGAACCGATAAAGACTCAACGGCGCGCTGCATAGCGAGTAAACTCGCTTGCAATATATTGATGGCATCAATTTCTTCTACCTCTGCGCGACCCAATGACCAACTAATGGCCTTTTCACAAATTTCAGGAAATAGCATTTCCCGTTTTTTTTCGCTTAGCACCTTCGAATCGGCTAAACCTTGGATCGGATATTTTGCATCAAGTATAACGGCCGCAGCAATAACCGGCCCAGCAAGAGGCCCTCTGCCAACTTCATCGACCCCGGCGGTATAGCCATTAGGTAACGCAAAATCAAGCTCCCAAGCCATTTTCTTTTCCTATCAGTTGCATAATTTCGTCGGTAGCAACCACGCTGGCATTTTGGCATAGTTGCTGATGAATTTTACTAAACACAGCGGTTAACTCAGATTGCTTTTGTTCGTCATTGATTAGTTGCAGAATCGCTTTGCTCAAATTGTCCACGGTAGCGTCTTGCTGAATGAACTCCGCGACCAAGGTCTTACCCGCGAGCAGATTAGGCAATGAAATGTTTTTCACTCTAAGCAAAGATTTATAAATAAAATAGCTGATTTTTGATAAACGATAAGTCACTACCATGGGTCGGTTTATTAATAAACCTTCGAGTGTTGCGGTGCCGGAAGCCATTAATATGACATCTGCCGCCGCCATTACTTCGCGAGATTTACCATCAATGATGGTAAGCGGGAGATTCCATGCTTTTTCTTTTAACGCTTGTGTAAAAAAATTTCTCGTTTTAGCATTAACCATTGGTGTAACAAAATACAAATCGGTTGAATTCTGCAAACATTGTTGCGCACAATCGATCATCATACCAGCGAGTTGTTTTAATTCGCTCATTCTACTGCCGGGAAGAAGTGCAATTATTTTTTTGTTCAGAGGTAAATTTAATGCCTTTCGAGCAACTTGTTTATCTGAGTATAATGGTATTTCAGTGGCTAATGGGTGACCCACAAATTTTACCGGAACCTTGTGTTTTTTATAAAATGATTCTTCAAACGGAAATAGGGTTAACATTAAGTCTATTGCTCGCGATATTTTTTTAACTCTATATTCTCGCCAAGCCCATACGGATGGACTCACATAGTGCACGGTCTTTATACCCTTTTTTCTTAGTTTTTTTTCCAATGTAATATTAAAGTCAGGAGCATCAACCCCAATAAAAACGTCCGGTGGGTTATGCAAAAAATAGGTCGTTAGCTCGCGTCGAATTTTTAAAATTCCAGCGAGTTGAGAAAACACTTCGGTAAACCCCATAACCGCTAACGCTTCGGAGTGATACAGCGCACGACATCCGGCTTGTTGCATCAACGGCCCTGCAATACCTTCGATTACCGCATCGGGATAACGTCGAATAATTTCTGTGACTAATCCACTCGCGATAATATCTCCGGATACCTCACCTGCCACAATACCTATTCTTAACATAATTGCTTCTTGGTTCTGGTTTTTAAAAAATCGAGGGCTAGGAAAAGCTATGCTCTAACGTGGGAAAAACTTCACTGCGCACATCTGCTGCATATTTTTTAATGGCATTTGCTATATCGTCTGTCTCGGCTAAGAAGTTTTTTGTAAAACGCGGTCTAACACCATGCGATAATCCCAGCAAATCATAGATAACCAACACTTGACCATCACAATGCACTCCCGCTCCTATACCAATAGTAGGAATAGAAATATTCAGCGTAATTTCTTGCGCCAATTTTTCGGGGATACACTCTAATACCAATAGATCAGCACCTGCTTTTTCTAATTTTATAGCATCCTGTAAAATTTTTTCAGCCGATATTTCGTCTTTTCCCTGCACTTTATATCCGCCAAGCTTGTGCACAGACTGCGGAGTTAAACCAAGATGACCACAAACGGGGATTCCTTGTTCCGATAAATGCTTAACGACAGTAAGCATTTCCCCGGCGCCTTCTACTTTCACAATTTCAGCCCCACCTTGTTGCATAATCAAGCCCGCATTCAAGATTGCTAAATCGATATTTGCAGCACTCAAAAAAGGCATATCAGCAATTAATAGACTATTAGGCGCGCCGCGTCGGACACATTGTGTATGATAAACAATATCATTTATGGACACAGGCGTCGTACTTCCATGCCCTTGAATAACCATGCCTAGCGAGTCCCCCACTAATAATACATCAACATCTGCGAGCTCCATCGTTTGCGAAAAACTCGCATCATAAGCAGTTAAGCAAACGATTTTTTTTTGCTCTTGCTTCATCCGTCGTAAAGTCAAAATGGTCTTTTTCATCGTCATTTTCCTAGCTTCTTAATTTCTCGAAATGGACATGCTGAAATAAGTTTTGCAATATGTCCATGCCCTATAATATCTAGATCAGGCTTAATTTCTTGCAGGGGTAGCAAAACAAAATCCCGTTGCGCGATCGCATAATGCGGGATGATTAGACGTTTACTGTTGATTTGCGCATTATTATACAACAAGATATCGAGATCCAAAGTTCTTGATTCCCAATGTTGTGCGCGGCGAATTCTACCGTGCAGATTTTCGATAGATTGCAATGCATCGAGTAAGTCAAGTGCCGATAATGCGGTTGATATCTGCGCTACCGCATTCACATAATCACTCTGTAACATCTCCGCTAATGGCTTGCTCCGATAAAATGAGGATGTTGCCGCGAGCTGTGTTTGCGGAATACGCGATATCTGTTCGAGTGCTGACTCAAGTGTCTTTACACGATCACCTAAATTACTACCTAGGCCCACATAAGCAGGAACAGACATAAAATCACCTAAAGAATGCACAGGTAATAACGACTCGAGACCTTTGCACGAGTCGATTTTCCGCTCCAGCTGCGTTATAAATGATTGTGCATCTATTATTCATTTTCAGAATTTTCAGAATTTTCAGAATTTTCAGTGGTATCAGTGGTATCAGTGGTAGAAGAAGAACTTTTTGGTTTTGGCTTGCGTTTTTTCCGCCGAGGTTTGCCTTTATCTTCATTAATACTGGATAACATTTGCGACCGAGCTTCATCGTCAACATCGATAAACCGTGTCCACCATGCAGCCATTTCAGGGCTTTCGTCACCTACTTGGGCGCGCAGCAGAAAAAAATCATAAGCCGCGCGAAATACTGGGTGTTTAATCAAGGCATAGCTACGTTTAGGCGCCCGAATTTTCAGTCTTTCCTGTAAATTCCATATTTCACGAATAGGAGTATGAAATCGACGCGGTAAAGATACGCGTTGGTTCTGTCCCGAAATCACGTAATCTGCCGCCGCTATCAAGGCTTGGCTTGAACTCATACCCCTATCCAAATAGCGTTTCTTGCGCGCACGTACGGGCTGCCACAAAAATACCGCCAGCAGAAATGCCGGGGTAACCGACTTATTTTCGTCTATTCTTGCATCCGTATTGACTAAGGCCGCCTCCAAAAACGCTACAAAATAAGGAGCGTCTATCTCACTAAAAGCTTGGTGAGTCTGTGGAAATAAAACTTGAAACAAACCATATTGACGCAGTAGAGAGAAATTTTTTCGCGCTTTACCCGCAAGCAATAATTTAAGCACCTCTTCAAACAAACGCGCTGGGGGCACGTCTTCGAGCAAATAGGCTAAACGGGAAATTGGCTCTTCAGAAGCAGGTTCAATCGAAAAATCAAGCTTAGCAGCAAACCGAATAGCGCGTAACATACGTACCGGGTCTTCTTTATAGCGAAGCTCAGGATCACCGATTAAACGTAAACATTTACGCTTTAGATCTGCTAATCCACCAACAAAGTCAACCACTGAAAAATCGTGAATATTATAATACAAAGAATTAACGGTGAAATCCCGCCGCATAGCGTCTTCTTCAAGCGTGCCATACACGTTATCCCGCACGATCATGCCATTGACAATTTGTCCCTGATCCCCTTGATCCCCCTCATGTTGCCCGCGATAGGTGGCGACTTCGATAATGGCACCCGGAAAGTGCACATGTGCCAAACGAAATCTGCGCCCAATGAGACGACAATTTCTGAATAATTTCCGTACTTGCTCAGGTGTTGCATTGGTTGCTATATCAAAATCTTTTGGCTCGCGTTCAAGCAATAAGTCGCGCACCCCTCCACCAACAAGACACGCGTCAAAACCAGAGTTTTTTAGTCGATAGAGGACTTTTAAAGCATGTTCGCTGATGTTAGCGCGAGATATATTGTGCTCAGGGCGAGAAACATGAGTTTTACTGGGAATCGAAGAGTCCAAAAATTAACCTTTATGAGATATGTTAAATGAATTCCTTATCATAGCGCAATTGTAACTATTCAGCGTAATTATAAAACGTACAGTAATTGCTCAGATTGCGTTTTATTTGTTCGAGAACAAGGAAAAAGCGCAGAGTTTACACGTGTCAATGAGCTCTTTTCCTCGCTGCCCCTTGCGGATAACACAGTTATCGAACAAATCAAAGGTGAGCTACTACAGCTGGGCCACTACGCACAATTTTAGGTAAAGCACTGCAGGCATTCACAAAGGTATTATTGAGTCCACTATAAAAAATTTGGAGACTCGACGACTCATGAAGTTATTTGTATTAGAGAGCCTCTGATTAAGTGAGATAGTGAGTTTCAATTCAACGCGGTTTACGCTCGCGAGATGACTTAATCAGAGTATTTAAATAAGGCTATTTAGTTGTGGCACCAGAGACCCATACTCCGCAACGATATCATCCACGACAACCATCAATCCTTCGGTATCGGTATCGCCTTCGCGTACGCTATCCACGAGTTGGGCGCAGTACCGTGATAATTTTACCGCACCCACATTTCCACTACTGCCTTTTAACGTATGTGCAGGGAACTCCAGCTGACTCACTGCATCATCATTGGCCAAGATATCTTTCATCTCGGTAATTCGAATATTTGCATCCATAAGAAATGTTTCAATGAGTTCGGTGAAATCATCTTCCAAAATTTCTTTTAGTGTTGCAACAGTGGCGAGATCAATTGAGTTTTGTTCCATGAATTATTCTTTTAGCTTTTTAGCAACATTTTCCATAAGTTTTTTCGCGATTCTATTGAGTGGTACCACATCATCAACCCCACCCCGTTTAACCGCCTCCCCTGGCATTCCCCATACCACCGACGTTTTTTCATCTTGCACCAAGGTCAATGCCCCAGCCTCGTGCATTTCCAATAATCCCCTAGCACCATCGTCACCCATACCTGTTAACACAGCACCAACGGCGTTGTGTGCAACATGTTGCGCAACCGATCGAAACAATACATCCACCGCAGGTTTGTGCCGATTAACCGGCTCGCCATCTTTGAGCCTGCAGATATATCGTGCCCCATCTCGCTCGACCATCAGGTGTTTGCTCCCCGGAGCAATATACGCATGCCCTGATAATATTTGCTGACCATCAGTAGCCTCGCATACCTGCATTGCAACCGTACGATTCATCCTCTCCGCAAATGGCTTACTAAACTGTTCTGGAATATGTTGCGTGATAACAATACCGGGGCCATCCACTGGCAAATCCATTAAGACATCTTTTATCGCCTCGGTGCCACCCGTAGAAGCACCAATAGCGATAATTTTTTCGGTTGATCGAAAATTTTTCGGTATGACTTTTTTCGCTATAATTGCATCCGCACTGTATTTTTCTGTCACTTTTTCCGCGCTGCTCACTGCTCTTTTTTCAAGTGCTGAAACATTTGCCTTTGCAGCTGCCGTTACTTTTTCGATGATCTCCGTGCTATAGCTATTTAATTCGTGCGCCACATCAATTTTTGGCTTTGTCACAAAATCAAATGCGCCAAGCTCCAGTGCTTGCAAGGTAATATCGGCCCCCGACTCAGTTAACGAAGAAACCATCACCACCGGCATAGGACGTAGACGCATTAGATTACTCAAAAATGTAATACCATCCATTTTAGGCATTTCTACGTCCAAGGTTAAAACATCAGGACTAAGCTGCTTGATTTTATCGCGCGCAATAAGCGGATCACTCGCGGTTCCTATCACCTCTAAATTCGGAGCTTGGGCAAATATCTCGGTAAGAATTTGCCGCACTAATGCAGAATCATCAATAATTAATACTTTTATTTTACTCATGATTCACATCCTTAGAAAAGTTCAATCTCACCACCATCTGGCTCTTTTTTGATATCTGTTTGATAATCACGTTCGCGTTGTATAACCGTATCATTATGTAGCGAACGTAAGCGTTTCATTTGCGCACGACCTGAGGCCGGATAATACGCCACTTTTCTTGGATACAGGTCACCAACATCTTCACTTTTAATTCGAATATTTTCAGTCTTCAAGTATTCCCTGACAAACTCAATATTTCTTGCACCGACATCTGTCATATTGACAATAATTTTACCGCCACCGAATATTTTTGCCTCTAGATTTTCTCTTCTGCCACCTTGTTTTAAGATAGTATTAATCAAGTGTTCCATTGCCACATTGCCATAGCGCTCAGCCGTTCCACCAAAAGTTTTTGGATCATCGCCCGACTGCGGTAACATGAAATGATTCATTCCACCAACCCCGAGTTTTCGATCACGAATACAAGCCGAAACACAAGACCCTAACACCGTAACAATAACTTCATCATAAATAGTGACATAATATTCACCGGGTAATATTTTCGCCCCCCAGGTATTCCGAGTTTTGTCCCAATAACGATTTATTTTTTCAAAACCTACTAATGCGGGACGTTTTTCTTCTATGCTTTCTTGTGCTTGTCCCATTATTTCTGCCTTTGGTAAATAGTGTTACCGAGCAACGCAAATCTATCACTTACTTTAAACATTGACTCAGAGTGACCTAAAAAAATATGCCCATCGGTGCGCAGCAAATTAGCATAACGATCAAACAGCGTTCTTTGAGTATTCTTGTCAAAATAAATCACAACATTTCTGCAAAACATAAAATCTAATGGCCCTTTAATTGGCCAAGTCCCCATCAGATTCAACTGCCTAAATGTGATCATATTGCGCAACTTAGAAGAGACTTTTACGCTCTGCGCATGTTCTCCCTGGCCACGCATAAACCATTTATTGGTAATCTTTCCATCCAAACCATCGATGCGTTCAAAATCATATACGCCTCTCTCTGCATGCGCTAACACATTCGTATCGAGATCCGTTGCTAATATTTTCACATCCCAGCTGTCGATATCCGTAATCGCATTGCGTAAGGTAATGGCAATGGAATAGGGTTCTTCTCCGGTTGAGCAACCTGCGGACCAAATACGTATTTTTCGAGACTCTGAATTTGCTTGTAACAATGATGGAATTACAGTTTCATTAAGATAATCAAAATGATGTTTTTCACGAAAGAAGGAAGTTAGATTAGTCGTAATAGCATTGACAAAGTCAATGAGCTCAGGGCTTTTTGGCTGCTGGACCAGAACAAAATATTGCTTGAAGCTGTCCATTTTTAGTTGCCGCAAGCGTCTTGAGAGACGGCCATAAACTAGGTTTTTTTTAGCCTCAGAAAGCGTTATTCCGGTTTCTTCTTTAACAAACTCGCGTATTTTTTTGAAATCGGACTCCGTAAAAACAAATTCTCGCTGTTTCTCGCTGTCTGAATTCGCCGCCATTGCATTTTGCATTATATCTTTTTATCCTATTTAGATTCATTTGCACGCTGCTAATTTATCGTACTGACTTTTCAAAAAAATATTTTGCTTAAAACTCTTCCCACTCAGAACCACCCCCAGATTTAGGTGCCACAGCCGTTTTTGTCTGAGGTGCCGCAGCTCTTGCCGCCGGTGCTGAAGGCCTTGCTGAAGGCCTTGCTGCAGCGGGGGTTGCTGCTGCAGCTCGAGCGGGGCCAGCGGTTTGTTGGATCATCGGTGCGGCTACCGCAGAACCATCCGTTTTGAAGTATTGCATAAGCTGGTCTAGGCCTTTTGCTTGTTCATCCATCGATTCACTCGCGGCGGCAGCCTCTTCCACTAACGCAGCATTTTGTTGCGTCACCT
>CAZWUO010000169.1:0-8482 GCA_964636675.1 uncultured Ectothiorhodospiraceae bacterium | reverse complement strand
GACGCGTAATAGCCGGTCTATTGCAAGGAATTTCAACGAAGTCATGGAAGGAATAAGGCGTGTAATAAGGCCTAAATCTATAACGCCACGGGTATATAATGCCAATTCTCATTTAATCAGCTTATTGTCATTCTCGCGCATCACTAACAAATACGCGGCAAGGCTTCATTTTCCAATTCGGCGATAATATTCAATCCACCTAGCGGTGTTTCGAGGATAACTTGTTGGTGCTCATCACTTATGCCCCCCACTAAAGAAATCTCGTTCGAAAAACTTTTTAACAGGTCTATATCCACCTCTGATGAGGTAACAAATACAATACGCCCCTCACACGCAAGATAGAGAGGATTAAACCCCAACAATTCGCACAAGCCGTTGACGCTTGGTTGAATCGGGATATTGTTTTCCATAAGATGCACACCCAGTTTCGTCGTCTGTGATATTTCGTGACACACGGTGGCTAAGCCACCGCGTGTGGGATCGCGCATAAACTTGACAAAATCCTGCTGCATTAAAAAATCAGCGAGCAATTTAACCGACTGACAATCGGATATTATGTGGCCGGTTAAACCATAGGCATCTCTGGCCAGCATAACGGCTGCACCGTGATCGCCTACCGAGCCGGAGACGAATATTTTGTCTCCGGCCTTGATGTGCTCCATCGATAATTGAGGATTAAAAACTTTGCCAATACCCGTGGTGGCGATTTGTATACCAGGAATTGAACCTTTAGGTAACACTTTGGTATCACCCGCCACAATCAACACTTGATTTTCGGTTGCGATTTTTCCCATGCTTTGCAGAATGGAGGTTAAGTCCTGCACAGGAAAACCTTCCTCAATAAATAAATTAACCGTTAAATATAATGGAGCAGCCCCACTGACCAATAAATCATTCAGTGTGCCGCACACCGCAAGTTTTCCGATATCACCTCCGGGGAAAAATAGCGGGTCAACCGTATAGCCATCCGTTGTCAGCATTAAAGGGCCAGCGCACATTATCGTTACAGCGTCTTTATTGATTTGATCTGCTTGCATGTTAAATGCTGGCGCAATAATGTTGCGAATTAATTCATGCATTAATCGCCCACCATTGCCATGTGCAAGTGTGATAAATTCGTGTTTCATCTAAGGGGTGTTCGCCATTAATTCAACCGCCCTTTTCTCATCCCGTATTCCATTACCTGCCCTAACGAGATGGCCGCATCGTTTGCGGGTAAGGTTTCATTGAGCAATACAGCATAACCTTGTTGGCTCAATAAATCCTTGGCCAAGGTCGTTAGCAAACTATTTTGAAAAATCCCGCCCGTCAGACCCACACCGTCAAATGCGTGTTTTTCAGAAAGCAAAACAGTTTGATCCAAAATAACATGCGCCAACGAATTGTGAAATACTTTCGCCCTATGCGACACCGTCAATGATGAATCCTGCAATAATCCCAATAATGGCTGCCAATCAAATTCTGCATTTTTTATTGCGAGCTTGACAAAGTCTGCGGTATCACATGTTGCCACCGCTTCCAGCTGCATAGCCGCCTGCGCGTCATAACTGATGATATCAGGCAAACCAAGCAACACTGCCGCTGCATCAAACAATCGACCGACAGATGAAGTTAACGGACAGTTAGCATTGGAATGCCAAAGTTGCTTCAGGTTTTCTGCGTTTGCCTGACGCCCCGCATATTCCTGATCAACATGCCAACATAAACTTGCAGCAACACGCCAAGGTTCTTTTATCGCATTTATTCCTCCGGGCAGTTTGAACGGCCTGACACTGGAGACATGGGACCAATCACCCGGCGATCCATAAAATGCCTCACCGCCCCACAATACTCCATTGTCACCATAACCCGTTCCATCCCAGGTAAACACCAATAGGGAAGCCATACAACAATGCTCAAAAAACAACGCGGAGGCGTGCGCATGATGGTGTAATATTTCGCTATAAATAAGCTTATTATTGTTCACCCATTGATTCGCCGTGTAAGCGGGGTTTGCATCCACTAAATATCGTTTCACTTCGATACTGAACATTTGTTGCAATGCATCAACTTGGGTTAATGATTTTTTCCAAACCTCAAATTTATGCATATCACCCAAATGCTGACTGGTTACCGCCCTATTTTGCCAGGCCAAGGTAATCGTGTTTTTAGTTTGCGCTCCGAAGGCCAATATGGGCTCATCAAGCACAAAAGGTAATTTATATTCATGGGGCGCATAAGCTCTAGCCAAGCGAATGGGGACGATGTTATTGGACGGATTGGATTTAAAAACAGAATCATCCAGGCCATGTTGAATATCGAGATTATGATGTATAAAAATAGGGCATATTTGCGATAGCTGTTCCTCCGCCACGTGTGCGTCGGTCATAATATTATCACCTGACAAGTTAGCAGACGTTGCCACTAGCGGACGATTAACTTTATTTAATAGCAAGTGCTCAAGCCCCGTCGCTGGCAACATAACACCCATCGTATTTAATCCCGGCGCGATATTTTTTGCCAAGCTGGAGGTTTGTGTTTGTTGAATCAATACAATGGCACGTGTTGCTTGTTGTAAAAAAATAGAACTTTCAGCATTAAGCAACAGATCCGTTTTCAGCAATGCGAGGCCGTTGTTATAGGGATATATAACCGCAAACGGTTTATCTGGCCGGTGTTTTAAATCACGCAATTTAGCGACGGCCGTTTCATTCATCGCATCACCATATAGACGATAACCACTAACCCCTTTGATGCAAACAATTTCGCCTAATAGTAATTGATTAACACAATCCTTAATAATCCCTTCTTCCGTCAGCCGTACGTAGGACTGCATATTTAAACGTAACTGAGGCCCACACGCGGGGCAGCTAATATTTTGCGCATGAAACCGTCTATTGCCGGGATCTTTATATTCATCCATGCATTGCAGACAAGGAGTAAATTTAGCAAAACTGGTGTTTTTTCTGTCTAATGGAAAATTGCGTAATATTGAATAACGCGGACCACAGTTGGTGCAGCTGATAAAAGCATAGCGAAAACGTCGATTGCCGGGATCATTAAATTCAGCAAGACAAACATCACATAACGCATAATCTTTTACATGACTTATTTGAATGTTTTTGTGGTTGCTGCTTTGTTCAATCGTAAACTCATTTATCTCCGGGTTTATAGCTATATTTTTATGTCTAATAGAATTTATGTTTGCCAATGGCAGATTGTGTTGATGAATCCCATCCAAAAATTTTGCAAGGTCTGCTCGGTGCCCTTGAGCAAGGATATCCACGTGCGAACCACAATTTTTTATATTGCCGCTAAGCTTGTTTTTATTCGCTAATCGATAGATGAATGGTCGAAAACCGACACCTTGGATCAGACCCGTAATCTGTAATTGTTGTGCAAGGATATCTCTAGATTCCATTTTATCACTCATGTTTTGTCTCAAGGTCGTAACAAACCGGCTAAAGCCTCAACCTCCATTCGGCGGTTAAGGCTTTAGCCGGTCGTTACAACGTTAATACCGAACTTGAATTATAAGCGCCGGTGCTCCACCATATATGACAAGCCCCTTCATCGGAGACCATGCAGGGGCCTATGGGTTGTGCGGGTGAACAAGCTTTGCCAAATAGACGACATTCATTAGGCTGGATTTTACCCAGTACTACCTGATCACAATCACAACCTGCGGGCATGTCTTTCTTTTGCTGACGCTCTTCTTGTAGAATGTCTTGCCATAAGTCGCTAAATAAATTTTCTGCATTCCAATGTTTATATTCTTGTTGTAAGCAAAAACCTGAATTTTCGACAATCCCAATACCGCGCCAATTTGCGTCATACATGGAAAAATATTTTTCAATGAGGTTTTTCGCAGTCGGGTTCCCATTATTGTTAACCACCGTTGCATAACAGTTATCAAGAAAAATTTTGTTTTCCAATCTTTGACGACAGACAGAATAGATAGCCGCCAACAGGCTGCTCTGATTAAAACCCGCAATCGCGCAAGGCACGTTGAACTGTTCAGTAACAAATACCCATTCTTGGCCGCCCATCACACTCGCAACATGACCTGGTGCAATTAAGGCATCCAGATTATTGCTCGGAGAGTTCAGCAAGTACCGAACAATGGGCCAGGTTTTTCGCGCAGCGATAAGCAGCTTTACATTATCGGGCAGCCCTTGTTCGAGCATCGCAACAATCGGGGCAAGGGTTGTTTCAAAGCCTGCAATAAAAAAAACAAGTATTTTACTTGGGTTTTGTCTTGCTAACTCCAAAACCTCCAGTGGCGAAGCGACGGCGATAACATCATGGCCTTTGCTGCGAGATTCTAACAGGGTAGTGGCTGTGTTTTTAGCGGTTTTTTTGCTCACAGGTACCCTTAGCATGTCACCAAAACTTACTAGTTTGACATGACTCTGTTCTGACAAACGAATAGCAAACTGAATCGATTCTTCAGGGCAAATACAAACAGGACAACCAGGGCCGGGAATAAGCTTTATTTCTTGTGGCAGCAATGAGCGCAATCCCGCTGATGATAAAGTCCGCTCATGACCGCCGCACACATTCATAATGCGCAGGCTATTTTTTAGCGGCAAACTTTTTATTTTATCTAACCAGTATTGTGCGCTCACATAAATTCCAGTTCTTTAAGCAGCATATCTGTTCCCTGCATCAATTGTGTCTCTTGGCTGCCGCATAAAGGGCAGTTCATATCCTGCGCCGAAACTTGCGATAGCTGTTCGCACTGTGTGCATTTTATCGATAAGGCTTCACGATTTATAATCAAATTGGCATTTTCGGCACAAGTCCCCTGGGATGCGATAGGAAACAATTCAACTAACTCATCAACATCTACCCGCGCAAGCTCCCCAATGGACAGTGTGATACTTTTCAGTGTCTGATTCGGCTGCGCTTGGGTTAATTTTTCGATTTGCTTGATTAATTGTTTGCAGGTAGACATTTCGTGCATAGCGATTAACTCTTTGAATGAATAACACCGCCCCTTTGAAAAAGAGGGATTAAGAGGGATTTAAAGATTGCATTTGGTCAAATAATTGCCAACGCGTCTGCGCGTCTTCTGGCTCAATTTTTTGGATGGCATAACCCACGTGCACCAATACAAACTCGCCCACTTTCAGGCCTGAATCGGCTAATAGAAAAATGTCCACATCGCGCTCAATCCCCTGATACTGGCAACGTGCAATAGATTGCTTGATGGATACAATTTCCATAGGAATTCCCAGACACATAAACTACAATCTTCTATTTAATCGTGGCATAAAAAAGCATACAATAAGACTAACCTTTACCTGCTGAACAAACAAGCTTGGAATAGAGTTACGAGGGATTTATGGCCGATAAATTCTTGCCACGAAATCAGTTTCAAGACCTACTCGATGCGCTAATAAGTAAAGGTTATTCATTGCTTGGCCCCAGCCTACAGCAAGGTGCTATTGTCTATGATCATTTTACGCGTGTTGAGCAATTACCCGCTGGAATCACCGACAGCCAGCAACCTGGGCACTACCATTTACATAAAACGCAGAACCAGCGTTTTTTTTCCTGGGCTGCTGCGGCTCAATCCCTCAAACCCCTGTGTTTCTCACCCACCGAAGTTTTATGGCAATCTACCGTTTCATCCGATGGAGACCTGACTTTTTCTGCGACACAGTCCGAAACTCAATCTGAAGCTCAGTCTAAAACAGGGCCCATCGCTATTATTGGCGCTAAAGCTTGTGATTTGGCCGCGCTCGATTTGCAAGACAAACATTTTTTACAGCAAGAGTATATTGATCCGTATTACGAAAAACGAAGAAATGCATTATTTCTGGTTGCGGTTGACTGTAGCCATCCGGCCGATACCTGTTTTTGCCATTCCACCGGAGACGGGCCTGCAGCGAAGAAAAATTTTGACATCAATCTCATCGAATTAAATGACGGTTTTTTAATTTCAGCGGGAAGCGCACGAGGTCAATTAATTGTCGACACCTTAGCCTTGCAAAAAGCTAACGCAGAGCAATTAGCCGAAAAATTAGCGCAACACAAAGCCGCCATAGCAAAACAAACACGTGGCTTACCCGCTTGCGATATAGAGGATACGCTAAAAAATCGCCAGGAACACACGCACTGGGATGATATCGGCCAACGCTGCCTGGCTTGCGGAAATTGTACCGCCGTATGCCCGAGCTGTTTCTGTCACAGTGAACATGACAAGTCGCCATTAGGATCACCAACAGTCTCACATATTAGGCAATGGGATAGTTGCTTTAGTCCAGGCCATAGTTATATCCACGGCATTGTCATCCGCCCGGAATCAAAAACCCGTTACCGCCAATGGATGACCCACAAATTTTCGAGCTGGGTCGAGCAATATGGACGCTCCGGCTGTACGGGTTGCGGGCGTTGCATTAGTTGGTGCCCGGTCGGCATTGATGTCACCCACGAATTGGCTGTTTTATGCGGAGGCAATGATGAGTAAGCCCTACCTTCCGCAGCCTGCTGAAGTGCTAGAACGCATTCAAGAAACGCCAACGATTTTCACCTTGCGATTGCGTTTTATGGATGAAAAACGCCAGCAATGTTATTGTTTTAAACCCGGCCAATTCAATATGCTTTATCTGCATGGCGTCGGGGAAGTGCCCATTTCCATTGTCTCTGACCCTGCCGATGAAACCGTATTTGATCACACCATTCGTGTGGTCGGGCGAGTCAGCAAGGGTTTGAGCCAGCTCAAACAAGGTGATCAACTCGGTGTTAGAGGGCCATTTGGACGCGGCTGGCCACTGCAACAAGCCTTGGGGAAAGATGTCATTCTGGTGACCGGAGGTCTCGGTTGCGCGCCGGTCGTGTCGGTGATTCGATACGTGACCCGACGCCGTGATATGTACCAGCGTTTAGTGATCATGCAAGGCGTAAAACGCGCTGACGACCTGATCTGGGGCGAGCAATATGCGCAATGGGAAATGCTACGTGATACCCAAGTTATCCTAGCGGTCAGCGAAGAAAAAAAAGCGGGCTGGCCATGGCATACCGGTTATGTCACCAACTTAATGCACAAAGTCAGTTTCAATCCAAGCAATGCCATAGCCATGATGTGTGGACCCGAACCTATGATGCGCGCTGCCATTGAGCCATTAGTCCGGGAAGGTTTAGCAGAAAATGACTTATGGTTAAGCATGGAGCGTAACATGCAATGTGCTGTGGGCCATTGTGGACACTGTCAGTATGGCGCAAAATTTATTTGCAAAGACGGCCCGGTATTTCCGTATGCCGAAATCAAACATATTTTCGGCGTTAAAGGCTATTAGTCAAGGAGATTAACATGCACAAACCCAGCGTATCTGTTCACAAATTTTCATCCTGCGATGGCTGTCAGTTGGCGTTTTTAAATCTTGGGGAAGATCTGCTCACTTTGACAGAACTTGTCGACATCACACATTTTGCAGAAGCGGGTATGCTCGATGAAGATAAAGAAGTCGATGTTGCGTTTATTGAGGGCAGCGTTTCAACACCTCAGGAATTGGAGCGGATAAAAAAAATCCGCAAAAAAAGCAAATACCTGATTACGATGGGCGCCTGTGCAACCTCTGGTGGCATTCAAGCCTTGCGCAATAACAACGACACTAAAAGCTGGGTAGAGGGAATTTATGCACACGCTGAAACCATTAGTACGCTAGATACCGCAGCACCCATTTCAGACTATGTTATGGTCAATTTTGAACTTTGGGGCTGCCCTATATCCAGTGAGCAAATTGTCGCAACGCTACAGTCGTTACTGGCTGGCGTAAAACCAACCGATAACACAGAAAAAGTCTGTATGGAATGTAAACGCCAGCAAAACACCTGCAGCTTGGTCACCCAACAAACACCTTGCTTAGGCCCGGTCAGCAAAGCAGGATGTGGGGCAATATGCCCCTCGTTCGGGCGAAATTGTTATGCGTGTTATGGCCCTGCGGCAGATACCAATACCACAGCGCTCAGCAATCGTTTTGCCGGGTTTGGCCTACTTGCAGACGATATCGCACGACGCTTTTCTTTATTTAATAACAATGCGCCGGTATTTCGAAACGCTGCTAACAAATTAGGACTGGGGGATAAACAGACCGGCTAAAGCCTCAACTTCCAACGAGTGGAGGTTGGGTTGAGGCTTTAGCCGGTCTGTTACAAAGAGGTTATATTCGATGGGCGATAAAAAGATCAACATTCATGTCCCCGTGCTCGCGCGTGTTGAAGGCGAAGGTGCGTTGGAGATTAACATCGAAAACAATAAAATCACCCATTTAAAACTCAATATTTTTGAGCCACCGCGTTTGTTTGAAAAACTCCTTGAAGGACGACACTATAGCGAAGTCCCTGATATCGTGGCGCGCATCTGCGGTATTTGTCCGGTCGCCTATCAAATGAGTGCGGTACATGCGTTTGAAAATTTGTTTGAAACAAATCCAGGAAGCTGGGTCAACAACATGCGCCGACTTTTTTATTGCGGCGAATGGATTGAAAGTCACTC
>CAZWUO010000168.1:0-8525 GCA_964636675.1 uncultured Ectothiorhodospiraceae bacterium | reverse complement strand
GCTTATCCCCCCTACAGGGCAGGCTGTTTGAACGTCAAAATCTCAGTGAGTTATGTCACGAGATTAGCGGTCAACTACGGAATTTAGGATAATGCTCCCATTCTATATTTTTCGCACAAGGCTGTAAAAATTCCTCTGGGTTAATAAAGTATCAAAAAAAATGACCTTGTCAGTTTCTCTGTATGGAACAAATTACGCCTGCTCACTTGCCTTTATAAAATATTTTTTCCAATAGGTCGGTTTTTTATTTTCTGGGTTTTCAAAAAGCACATACCCTTTTTTAACATTTCCTTTTGGAAAATATTTTAATTCTTTTGCCTTCCCACTGCGGAGTAAATTTTTTACTTCTGGTTCTGGTAGTTTGAATGCCAATCCTACTGGAGACCATGAGGCACATATTTTATTATTAACATAAAGGGCCGCGCCACTAAAAAAATGCTTAGCCTCTACTTGAAAAGAAATTTCATTTTCCAAGTCTATTTCTAAAATAAGATTAGATAATTTCTCTAAATATAATTTGGCCACTTCAAATGCCTCTTAAATTTATTACACTAGTAATGTTTTTACTGCAATATCATGTAATGCACATAAGGTCCTTGGAATTATTTGTTATGCTACTCGCGAATGCAGCGCAATCCTATTGCCCTCCGAATCAATAATTATCGCTCGATAACCATGTTCACCAATTTGATGTTTTTCTTGGAGAACCTTACCTCCGTTGGTTTTAACTGCGTTGGTAGCCTTATCGATTTTTCCTTCGGCATTTAAGTAGACCAGTGGGCCGTTCTCGGATGGCTTGTTACCATCGGAAATGTACAAACACCCCGAAACATTGGTTTTCACATGTGGAAACAACCCTATGGAAAACCCTGATGCCGATTCCTTTGTGAGCTTTTCACCTAACACCTCAGAGTAAAACGCAATAGCTCTGTCAAGATTTGTAACCGGTATATCTATCCAGACAAATTGGTTTTCCATAAAATCCCCCATAGTTAGTAAACAATGCCCTAAAACATGATCTCAAAAAAGATAACAACAAGCATACTAAAATGTAGTACTAAAAACCGAATTTGTTGTCATTTTGGCGCATTTATTCAAGACAGCATAACTAACATCACCTAATATTTAACATTCTAAATAACGACGAGATTTATGCAATGAAAAACCCAACGTTCAAATATACGATCCTTTATGTAAAAAATGTTACAGACACGCTCATATTTTTTGAGGTTGCTTTTGGATTTAAACGGGCAATGCTGCACGAAAGTGGAGATTATGGTGAACTAGATACTGGCGACACAACCCTGTCGTTCTCTTCGTTGGAACTCATGTCTAGCATTGGCAAGAATACTGGAAAGGTGAGCGCTGCTAGCCCTACATTTGAAATCGCCTTTCAAACAGACGATGTTCCTGGGGCGCTAACGAAGGCTATAGAAGCTGGTGCGACACTTGTACAAGACGTGGAAGAAATGCCATGGGGACAAACCACAGCCTATGTATCTGACAACAATGGTTTTTTAATTGAGTTATGTACTCCGGTGTCGTCTCAGCCATAACCTTGATGACGCAATTGGCAAAGAATGTTTGGTGTGGCACGCATTGTCAAAGGAGTTAAATTAAACCAGCGTTTAAATTCTCTACTCATATGTGATTGATCAGCATACCCATACATCTCGGCGATATCCGCAAGAGGCCTTGACTCTGTTAATCCCCTTGCTGTCCTCCTGGCTCGAGCTAAAAGAATCCAGTAAGTCGGCGATTTGTTGGTGTTTTTGGCAATCAATCTTTGCAGCGTTCTAGTGCTAACGCCCAGTTTTTTTGCGGCTTGTTTTACGGAGCTAACATCCGTAGCCAAACAATTAAGTGCCTCCTCTACAGAACGCTTGCTGTGGGTATGATCAGTGAGTAGGTTTGAAATATCATCGACATTATTTTTACTCTGAGAAAGAGATTTCAACAGTTCTTTTGCGGCAATATGAACTCCCGGCTTCATTCGATAGCCGGATAAAACGGAGTTAGCCTCTATTGAAATTGATTTTGCTTGATCGAACATAGGGGATACAAACCACTTGGGGTCTCCTCCGTTCACCACTTTCATGATGAGGTCACGACATCCATCGGGTAGAACGACGGTTTTGGTTTCTAATACAGAACTAGAACTCCAGAAAGATAATAAATTGTTACTCATAATATTGTTCACACTGGGTAATTAAGAGCCGTATCTGGTAGTTTCCCATCATACGACTCAAGCTCTTAAGAGCCGATAACTCTCAACTTAACTCGATAGCCAAGCTTCTGCTTCCGCTTTTTGGTCTCTATTAAAAGCCTTGATCTCTAGACCTGGATACAGGATACCCTCTAATTCGCTTACTTTCTTTAACCAAGTCTTATCGGTCAATACGGCGGCGCGGTCGAATTTTTTCATAAGCCCAAACATCGCAGGCAATCGAGAAAACTCAACGCCAATTGCACCAAGTGATGGAATATGAAAGTCGATAATTTCATACAGCATTTTACCATTTTCAATATTCTTCGACTTGTTCTCTAGTTCATCTAGCGCAACTCTCATATCTTCTGCATCCAATTTTCCACTTAATTCAATATCTAAACGATTTACACCATTTGGCACGATTTTAAACATAAGAACTCCTATAAATAGGTGGCTTGGTCAGCTAACGCAGAAACCACGTTGTTAAATATCTGTGTTTATTTTTTTCATTAAACAGTCGTTAATCTATTGGTACCGCATTAAATAATGACAAAAATTCCATGAGCACCTTATCCGTTACACGTCCGCTTTAAATTCTAATTTGTAATAATCAGAATCTTCATCGTAAACTGAAAATCCCAATTTTTCATAAAATGAAATTACCGGGTTAACTTTAATGACGCTTAACCTGAGTGGTAATTTCAAATCGATAGATTTTTTCTTTAATTTGTTTACAATGAACTTTCCAATACCTTTATTTTGTCTATCTGGATATATTAACAACATTTCCAGCCACAAATGGTCACGTTCCTCAATCGCTAGAAATACGCCTACATTTTCATTGTTGATTGATACAATTTCAAACTTTGTTGGGTGTAAATTTGAATTAAATATATTTTTTTGAAATTCATCATTCCAACCCCATGTTCTCTCGATGTAAACTTTCATCGTTAAAACATAAAGAGAAAATATCCATTCTTTATCATTGTCAATTCCATCTCTGAACTCTAATTTCATCTATAATTATCCGGATGCATAACGTTGCGGGTATGCGGACGGCCAACACTGAACTTCCCAGATACGATAATTTTTCACTTCTCACTATTCCCAAAAAACGCAGTAATACGCAACCCATTCTTTAAATCTCTATTTAAACGAGTAAATTTTACTATAAGCCAAATTGCAAAACCAATTTCAGACAATGCCATTGGTGCCATTAAGATGGATTCAATTGTTAATATTGTTTCACCAAAATGAGGAAAAAATGATTTTAAGGTATGAATAAAAATATAACACACACCACCAAAGCTTAGTAAAACACCCCAAATTTGTATATAGCAATGTTCTCTTGGAGCAATTTTGCAGTCAAACCAGAATCGCCAGCCATGTATATGGTTGCATGAACAAACTCTTAAGAGAATGCTGCAGCTAGTGCCATCAAAACTATAGAATACCCAGTTATGAGCCCCCATTTTTTATACCTATACATATCAACACCCATTCAAAAACCCAATTTTTTATATCGTTTTGGGTAAGTTGTGCTGTTTTTCGGCATCAACTTGACCCAATGGTATCTGGTCATCTTTAACTTTTGCTTTATCCATGCTGGATTTCGTCTGCAATCAAGAACAGCATATACTGTAACGTCTGATCTGTAGTTGACATGGTCTAATTCACGCATAGTTGTTCTTCCGTACTTCCCGGGTACGATAATTTTTTCATTAAAAACAACTAATTAAAGCTTTCTTTATTTCTGTCGACACCTGGTATATACTTTTTAATATATACCGAGAATACAGGTGATTTCAATGAAGCCTCAAATAGCTAAAATATTTATGAATGGCCGTAGCCAAGCCGTGCGCTTACCTAAAGAGTTTCGTTTCAATACTGACGAGGTTTACATTACAAAACAAGGCAATAGCATAATTCTCTCTGAGAAAAAGCCAACATGGGATGACTTTTTTGATTCCAAGTCAGATTTCGGTGATGATTTTTTGAATGATAGGCTTGACTCTGAACCGCAAGAAAGAGATTTTGATTAATGTATATGCTCGATACCAATATTTGCATTTATGTTTTAAAAAACCACTCGGATAAATTGCGATTCAAATTTAAAGCGATTAAAAATATTAGTATTTCATCGGTGACATACGCTGAGCTTTGTTATGGTATTGAAAATGGCGAAAGCTCTAAAAGAGAGGTGCGCTGGAAACAGCTTGATATATTTACTCAGAGATTACTCATCGATCCTTGGGATGAAGATGCTGCTAGACATTATGGATTTATACGAGCATTGCTAAAAAAACAAGGAACATCAATTGGAAATAACGACTTACTAATTGCTTCTCACGCCAGAAGTCTTAATGCTGTCCTCGTTACAAATAATGTAAAAGAATTTAATCGTGTTCCTGACCTAACCGTAGAAAATTGGGTGTCAGAATGAACTCGAAAAAAATATAAGACAGTAGAAAACCCAAAGTCAACGTATGCTTTCCCATTTTCTCTATGCGGCGATCTTGGCATAATAATTTTGTATTTTCTCAATATTATGTACCAAACAATACAGTCGCTATTGGTCTTGTACTTTTTTCTTGCCTCTTACACTGAATCGATTAAGCCCTTTGTTGTGTTTCCAAAAACAGGCTGACCGCTAAGGATGGCGGAAATACAGGTATTGCATTAGGGCAGACGTCCGTAAAGAACACCAACAGCAGGCGCTTTTTGGCGATGTAGGAGCGATTGTCGAGGGGTAATATATCTGTCTATCACTGACATTCGGTGACCGTAAATCTGCTTGCCTTTATCGCTATCAATTCTCGCTTACCTGCCAATTCATGTAATTTTAGGTTAGGTAAATCCATATCTTGAGGAGCGATAGAAGCATTCAAACGACCAAGGATGATTTTTAAGCGAATAGCATGTTTGGCTTGAATTCCAATTTTTGCGCCCTGCAAAAAGAACTTCTCTAGTTCCTTGTGTTTAAACACCGTACACGGCATTGGCTCCATTTTTCACTGATCAGTTCTTTTCGGTTTGCCACTCTCCTCCAATTTATGAATTTAAACAGGTACCTCTGATTTACGAACAAATCTCACAGGGGCAATTTTTGCAACTAACAGTTAGTAGATTTTTGGTGTCTATCCAGCAGCATATTTTTAGGTTTTTACTGCTCTTAGATGTTTCACTGTTTGATTCAGAACATAAAGTATCACAACCCCAAGGGCTTGTGGATATTTTGCTTATCCTAAAAAGGGCGAGCGGTAAGCCTAAGCTTGTTTTGCGAAGCGCAGGAATTCCTTATTTTGTTCCATATTATAATTGTGTTATGGTTTTCCTTCTTAACCTGGTTATTTAACCAGTTATAATTATTGTCAGATGAATTGATTATACCGTTAGCGATATCTGTAAAATCGGTAGCAGATGTACGATAAGGATTTGGCGGATGGCTTTGGTGATGTTTATCTTAATCCCATAAATATGGAAATAATCTGTCACACCTCTTCTTGCAATATTGTCTAATTACATAGAAGCTCCTATATTTAGAGAAATACGTCATTAGGATGAATTGTAATATGAATAATAATTTGCATAAACTGGTCGTTGATGCCCAGGACGGTGATCATATCGCACTCGAAAAACTAGTACGAAATATTCAGGATGATATATATCATCTTTCTATGCGTATATTGGTTAATCCTGCAGATGCGGATGATGCCACCCAGGAAATTCTCATCCTTGTAATTACCAAGTTATCTACTTTTGAACGGAAAAGTTCTTTTAAGACTTGGGTATATCGTGTCGCAGTCAATTATTTACTCAATGCTAAAAAGGTAAAGGATAGAGATTTAGGTTTGAATTTTGAGCTATTCAGGGAGGATTTAGAAGCGGGTCTCATCAGTGATTCTTCCCTGCCAGCAGAAGACATGCTGTTGCTAAACGAACTTAGAATTGCATGCACAATGGCGATGCTACTTTGTCTGGATATGAAGCATCGCATCGCCTATGTGCTCGGAGATATTTTAGAACTCGATCAAAATGAGGCTACTGAGATACTTGATATTACAAAGGATAATTATCGAAAAAGATTATCGCGTGCTAGAGCCGATGTTGTGGCTTTTACATCAAAAAACTGTGGTTTAGTCAACGAAAGTGCGAAGTGCATTTGTCCTCGTAGACTACCATCAGCGATGACGATGGGGCGAGTGCGGATAGATGATATCCATTATGCAACGAAACATGCCCCTGAGTATGGCGATGTCTTGGAGCAAACCAAGAAACTGGAAGGAAAGCTCAGGGCATTGTGCCTACAAAAAGCAACCCCACAATTTACCAGCCCTAGAGACTTTGGTGTATTTATTTCTCAGATTGTAGAGGGAAATGTGTAGATCAATTTCATCAAAGTATTCTAAATCACTTAAAAAATTGTTTTAAACCCATCAGGCCTAAGGAGGCCGCATATGCTAAAAAATTTAGTTGTTTTAACCTTGGTTGCATTGAGTTTTTGCTCAATCGCGGTCGCAGATAATATAAGAGGAAAAAAAATGTCTATCGATGAAAAAAATGTATTGAACGTTGTTGAAAATATGACGGCTTCGTTTCACCGTGGTGATATCGAAGGAGTGATGAAAAGTTATGAAAAAAATGCAACGGTGGTATTTGAGCCTGGAAAGCCAATCTCTGATCCAGCAGTTTTACGTGAAATGTTCAAAGGAGCATTCACATTGAACCCTAAGTTTACCTATAGTGGCCATGAAGTATTTGTATCGCGCGATATTGCTGTTCATCTTTCACCGTGGAACATGAAAGGACAAACACCTGATGGTTCTGTCGTAGAACAAAATGGATTATCAGTAGCTGTGCTTCGTCGTCAATCTGATGGAGAATGGTTAATGGTCATAGATAATCCGCACGGTCAGATTTTGATGAACGAATAAATAATGATGGGAAGTCAAATACCTCCGGCAAAGCCGGAGGCTTGATTTCATGACCCGCTCAAAGCGGGTTAATATTTGAGCCACCTCAAAGGTGACGGTTTGTGAAATAAATCTAGTTAAATGCTTGTTTGTCTTTAATCTCGCCCAAAATATATTTTAGATTTTCATTTATTTTACTGTATACGAATGGACCCATGCTTATTCTTTTCACACCCATTTCTTCAAGCACCGAGAAATTGGGTAAATTGGGTATCGCCATTACATTCACCGGCAGAGACACGCTGCCGACAAGACATTTGATATCCTTTTTATCGAGAATGCAGGGGACAAATATTCCATCTGCCCCTGCCTCTTGGTAAAGCTTTGCCCGTGCAATCGATTCATTTAAAGGATTATCAAGGCCGATGATATAAGGGTCGGTTCGTATATTTAGAAAAATATTTATAGCATTTTCGAGCAAGTGCCGTTTTATCGATTCAATTGTTTTACTGAAACTTTTTGCATCAACCAGTTGCCTATTGCCATCCTTGACGATGGAGTCTTCCAGGTTGACCCCGATGACGCCCAGTTGGCTTAATAAGACAATATTTTCTATTATTTTGTTGGTTTCCCTGCTATATCCGGCTTCTATATCAACCGTCAGTGGGGTGGATACTTTCGACGTAATGGATTTAACGACGGTATGAAGTTCAGCAAAAGACATCTGTTCTCCATCTTCATAGCCTAGTGAGCCAGCAATTGCTGCACTTGAGGTGCCTAGTGCTTTAAAGTTCAGTCTTTCGAACATTAACGCACTTTGCACATCCCATACGTTACCAATCAGTAACGGACTTTTTTTCTCGTGTAATTGTTTAAATTCTTGGAAGCGATCCATTGTTAGTCCTCTTTTTTTTAACCTAGAATCCGCAGTTGAACGCCATGCAGAGTGCGCTCATCCTCTGAGTGAATTCAAAAAACAAGCTCATTCGTTTTCTCATCAATCGCTTAACGATGCCTCATAGCGGTTAACTGCGTAATCTTTGACCAGAGATAGGACTATAAACAACTCGCTAACGTGTTTCATTCACCTAGATTCATTTCTCAGTTTGCTCAACGTTTGCGGTGCAATCCCTAGATAGGAGGCTATATGGTAGGATTTTACCTGACTGAAGATAGAAGGGTATTCTTCGAGCAATCGTTTGTATCTATCGTTAGCGCTTTCGGACATTAGAGAAATGACTCTTTTATAAGTTGCGGCAAAATAAGTGTCATGCAGCCAGATGCGGGCTAAATGTTCCCATTTTTTATCGGTTGACAGAAAATCGTCCATTTCCTTTAATTTCGCCACATATACCCGTGGCGTTATAGATTTAGGTTTTTAGTGTACGTCATATTCCTTTCAT
>CAZWUO010000167.1:0-8663 GCA_964636675.1 uncultured Ectothiorhodospiraceae bacterium | reverse complement strand
ACGTTTGATTTGTTCGAGACCCAGGAAAAAGCAAAACAAGTATCAGAGGCAAGCGCAAAAAAAGCGGGCTGGGTCGACGGCTTATCTATTGCGAGTTAATTTCATTGATAGCCAGTTGTCCTATGGTTTTCAATGATAATCTTGCGCGTTCTCCTTCCACCGAGCCACAACTCAAACGAATATGATGATGATATTGTTTCTGCGCAGAGAACAGTAAACCAGGCGTTATACTAATCCGCTTTTCGAGTGCCTTGCGGTAGAGCGCAAAGGCATTAACTGATTTTGGTAACTCTAACCAAGTAATAAACCCACCCTTGGGATAGCTCATCATGGTACCTTCAGGGAAGTATTCTTTGATCCAGTATTGCATTTTTTCCATACGGTGTTGATAAATGCGGGTGCTGCGTCTAACGGCTTTGCGGTATTGTCCGCGCTTAATAAATTCAGCTACTGCCAATTGTGAGTGTACATTGGTGCTTATATTATCGAGAAATTTCTGATAACTTATTTTTTTGGCATAACGACCAGGTAATATCCAACCGATTCTCAAACCAGGGGAAAGTGTTTTTGAAAATGAAGAGCAATAAAGTACATTGCCTGACAAATCATAACTTTTCATTGATCTTGGTCTTGGTGTTGCGTAGCTAAGGTCACCGTATATATCATCTTCAATCAGCGGAACGTCTGCTTTTTCAAGGATTTCCAATACTTGTTTTTTACTGGCTTCGGGCATGCAAGAACCCAATGGATTACTGAAGCTGGGGATTAATATGCAAGCACTGATTTTTTGCGTTTCTAGTGCATGTTTTAAGGCCTCAGGGTCAATGCCATTTTGCGGATGGGTTGGAATTTCCAAGGCTTGCAGACCACAATTTTCGATGACTTGTAGCACACCAAAATAAGTGGGTGATTCGATGGCAATGGTATCGCCTTTATTCGCGACACAGCGCAATGCGAGATTTAGTGATTCCAGGCAACCGTTGCTGACGATGACTTCATCAGCCTTGCATCGATAACCCGATTCGCGCATTAGCTTTGCTATTTGTTTTCTTAGTAAGTCATTGCCCAGGGTATTTTCATAGTTAGCTAATGATTTCCATTCACGCCGTGCGACACCCGCCAAGGTTCGAGCCAGCGAGGCGACGGGTAACATATCTTTATCTGGAACGGCGGCGCCAAGTTTGGTGAGACGAGGCTGACGAGACTCGTTGATTAACGACATCGCGAGATGCGCAACATCTACCGAGGTTGGTTTTAGTTCAGGTTGTGTGATTTCAAGATAATCTGCCTGTTGATGTTGTAGCGGTAGTACAAAATACCCCGATTTAACCCGTACTTCAACAATGCCTTCTTGCTCAAGTTGCTCATACGCCTTAATGGCTGTTGCCATACTGATATTGTAATGTTCACTGGTTTCGCGTAATGACGGTAATTTTTGACCTGTCGTATACACTGCATCTTGCACGGATTTTGTAATTTCCCGGCTTATTTTTTCGTAGAGATACATCGTATTTTCTCAGTTTTTTCCCCTGGTTTCATTTTATTGGTCACAGTTCGCTAGTAAAAACTATGCACTTTTAGTGCAAGGCTTTAGCATTAATAAACAAGTGTGCGCAGCACCATCATTGCTTGAAAGCATAACGACTTTCAGTCGTTTTAAACAACCTATGGACTTTCAGTCCATAGTGGTTGAGTTAATCTGTACCTGTAATGTTTACAATAAACTGTATCTGTTATGGTCTCTATTTTTACCTTATATTAATCGAAAGTACAAGTTTGTTTGAGAGGTAATAGCTTATGAATATCATAAGTTGATACAGAAAGCGCAATATACCAAAAAATATACCGAGAAAAATGAACAAAAAAATAAAATACATCATATTAGGATTACTTGGGGTCACTTGTTTTAGTCTTACGCCCATTGCAACGCGTGCGGCAGTTGAGCACTTAAGTCCCATTTTTGTAGGACTTGGCAGAGGTGTGGTAGCTGCAGTCTGTGCTGCATTTATTTTATTAGCATTAAAGCAGGCTTGGCCTGCTCGTAGATATTACAGAGATATTTTTGTGGTGGCTGCTTGTGTCGTTATTTTATTTCCATTGATGTTATCGTTTGCGATGCAATATGTTTCTGCTTCGCATGTCGGGGTTATGCTGGGCATATTACCGCTTTTGACGGCGCTTGTATCGGTCATTCGTTCGGGTGAAAAAGTCTCATTTATATTTTGGTTATTAAGTTTTTTGGGTGGTGTAGTGGTGGGAGTATTTTCATACTATCAAGCTGACAGTGAATGGAGCATGGCTGATTTGACCTTGATTTTTGCCGTCGTTATTGGCGCCATCGGTTATTCTGAAGGTGCAAGACTGGGTAAAAAAATTGGCAGCTGGCAAGTCATTTGTTGGGCCTTGGTGTTTAGTTTTCCATTGATGTTATTACCTTTTTTAGGGGCTGTGGCGGTGGGGGAGTTTAATGTACCGGCTCACTCTTGGTATGGCTTTTTATACCTCGCGTTAGTGAGTCAGTTATTTGGGTTTTTCCCGTGGTATTACGCGCTTGCGCATGGAGGAACGGTGCGCATCAGCCAATTGATGTTGTTTATGCCATTTCTAACGATTATGTTTTCTGCTTATTTACTGCAAGAATCGATTAGCTGGGATGAATGGGTGTTTTCAATCCTTATTGTTCTCATTGTCGGATTAAGTTTTCGTCTCCCTAAAAAAAACAAGAAATTTGAATTGCCAGCTCATATTTGTAAGGAGTCTTGATATGCCTGTATTTTGGTTAAATGGTCACATCGTGGATGCCGATAATGCAAAATTATCGGTTTACGATCATGGCTTGTTATACGGCGATGGGGTATTTGAAGGGCTGCGGTTTTATAATAAAAAAGTATTTCGTTTAGCTGAACATTTAAATCGCCTATTTGATTCTGCGGCTGCCATTAATCTCAATATTCCCTTGAGCAAAGAAGCATTAATAGAGGCGATTAGTCATACGATTGCAGCTTATGATGAGTCTTCAGGATATATTCGATTAGTGGTTACTCGCGGTGAAGGAAAATTGGGTATTAACCCCAAATTATGTAAAACACCTAATGTATTTATGATTGCCGATAAATTGGATATGCTCAGTGATTGCATCAAGCAAAAGGGTGCGCGTTTAGTGATTGCTGCGACGCGACGTTTACCGGTAGATGGATTAGACCCACGGATTAAGTCGCTCAATTATTTGAATCATATCCTGGCGCGGATTGAAGCGACGAATGCGGGTGCTGATGAAGCCATCTTACTTAATGCGCAAGGATTTGTGACCGAAGGCAGTGCTGATAATATATTTATCGTGAAAAATGGGGTTTTGCTAACCCCATTGGTAAGTGATGGGGCGTTAAATGGGATTACTCGACAAACCGTGATTGATCTCGCACAGCGGCAAAATATGATATGCAAGGAAACGTCTTTATCATCTTATGACTTATACACTGCGGATGAATGTTTTCTTACAGGTACCGCTATAGAATTAGTACCCGTTAAGGAGGTAGATGGTCGAAATATAAAACAATGTCCGGGAGAGATTTTTTTAAGTTTACAAGCAGCCTTCTTTGACGAGGTGAACGGAGCGAGCGACGATACGAGGATGTTAGAATGATCAGAGTGGGCATTGTGGGTGCAACCGGTTATATGGGAGGTGAAGCTTTAAGAATTTTGCTCGCTCATCCAGAAGTCGAAATAGCATGGGCTACGAGCCGATCACCCAAACCGATTGAGGCTTATCACCCAAATTTGTACGGATCGGGGATTCATTTAATTCACGCCGATAATATAACAGCTTGTGACTTAGTGTTTGTGGCGCTGCCGACTTCATCATCCATAGAGTTGGTGCCAAAACTTTTAAAAACAGGTGCTAAAGTCATCGATTTAGGTGCTGCGTTTCGGCTTAATGACAAAAATACTTGGGAGCAAGTCTATCAGCAAAAACACGCGATTTGGTCATTAGCAGAGCAAGCCGTGTATGGCATGCCAGAGTTTTATGGCGAAGAAATTCGCCAAGCAAATCTTATTGCTAATCCGGGTTGTTTTTCCTCCGCCGCTATTATTGCATTAGCACCATTGGTAAAAAATCATTTGGTGGATGTGAGCAAGCTAGTGGTTAATGGGCTATCAGGTACCGCAGGGGTTGGTGCGGAATTATCACGTGCGGCTCATCATCCTGAAATAGGTAATAACTTAGTGCCTTATAATGTGATAGATCATCGACACAGTTATGAAATGGAACAAGAGTTGTCTAAGCTATCGGCAGATGCGGTGAGTGTTCATTTTACCCCTACCTATGTTCCTATCACCCGAGGTATCTTGAATATCTGTCATGCATTTTCAACACAGGATGTAACACGCGCTGAATTGTTAAATGTTTATCGAGAGTATTATGCTTCTAGCCCCTTTATAAAAATTGTTGATGCCCCCGAAGAAGAGGGTGCGAGCTGGCAGTATCGAGCCTACCCTTGGGTAAGTGCCGTTACTGGAACCAATTATTGTTTTATTGGCCTGGACGTCGATGAACAGCGTGGTCGAATTGTTGTTTTCAGTGTCTTGGATAGCCTGGGCAAAGGCGGCGTACAAGTGGGTATTGAAAATATGAATTTAATGTGTGGTTTGGACCGAAGCATGGGACTGACGCGTTTGGGTTTACATCCTAACTGATAAACATTCAAGTTTGGCAAGTAAGTATGGTAAGTAAGCATGTATAAAGAGTTGCTCGGTGTTATTGCTATTGGACTGACCTTGATTGCTTTTTTACCGTATATTCGTTCGATTTTTCGGGGGGAAACCAAACCGCATGTATTTTCCTGGGTGATCTGGGGGGTTACTACGTTTATCGTTTTTCTCGCTCAACTGGCAGATAGCGGGGGAGCGGGGGCCTGGCCCATTGGGGTGTCAGGTGTTATCACCCTGTATGTGGCGTATCTCGCTTATCGCAAAAAATCGGATAATACGATTACTCGAATGGATTATATATTTCTTAGTTTGGCGATGCTGTCGTTGCCGCTTTGGTTTCTGACATCTGATCCCGTCTGGGCGGTAGTGATATTAACAACGGTGGATGTATTAGGATTTGGGCCGACGTTTCGGAAAGCTTATTTTTTTCCACATGCTGAGCTATTGATGTTTTATCTGATCTTCGTGGTGCGTAATATGATTGCATTAATGGCTTTGCAACATTATTCAGTGACCACCGTTTTGTTTCCTTTGGTTACCGCTCTTACATGTATGCTCTTTATCCTAATGGTAGTGATTCGGCGGCGGATGGTGGCGTAATAAACGTGTACTTTATAAATGCGATGCTTATAAGCCCAATGTTATGAGAACCACTCTATACAAAAAAACGAGTAGGTAACTCTCAGATAAAGTCTGAATTTCTACAGCTACTCTAAAGAAGCCTGCTCTTTATTTGAGGTACTTTTTTCAATTTTAACTTCGCTTATCTTGATATCAATTCCGTATTCTATATTTAGCGCATTACACACTTTTCTTAACATTGAATCACCAGGATGTATTGCTAGATAAGGATTTTTCACGCTATTCCAAACGGGATTTTCGGGAACTTGTGAAGTAATCTCTAACGCGTCCATTGCTAGCGCATACCAACCATAACGTTCCACTTCGTTAGCAAAACCGCGCAGCGTCGTATCTGAAGCAAGCACCAGTTCTTTGGCCTTTTTTTTGATTAACACTTGCTTTTTTTTTGATATCTTTAAAAAAGTATATTTTGCAAATACAATATTCAATGCCGCCGCATGTTTCTGCTTTACTCTAAAAATTTTTAACCCGATAATGATTGAAATCAGAACACCTAGCGCGATACCAATAGTCGTAGCCAAAGAAATATCCTCTTTCAAGTTAATTACTCGTTAATAGAATGATCAAACATTCGATAATCCTAGAATCCGCAGTTGAACGACATGCAGAGTGTGCTCATCCTCTGGATGAATTCGAAAAACAAGCTCATTTGTTTTCTCATCCATCGCTTAACGATGCCTCATAGTGGTTAACTGCGGAATCTAGGATAATACCCTTCCTCTTCTATAAAGTGAAGCAGGTCACGCTACAACTGGCCAATGGTTTGATGGTGAAACAACCGGTAGCCAATCAATCGACGGCACGCTCTGGTGGCAAGAGTGAATTTTATCAAAGCGGTGATGCTTCTATCATCAGTGATGGTGAGTGTTCGTATTTTTCCAGTGATGCCGGTTCTATTAGCAGCTGTGATTGATGTAGACGAATGAACTTGCGAGACAGATAACACAACTGATCAATTCTAAGCTCGATTGCCTTGTTCACTACCGTACCCTATTCTGGGTGATTTATGCTCCCCCTATTACCAATCCATGCTATGAACTAAAGGATTAAAAAAAGTGCAGTCTTGAATAACTTGTGGGGTTTGCGATGATGTCTGACAAGCAATAAATAATTCAACGTTATAATTTTGACTCAACATTGATTTTATCTTGTTTAGATTAATTAATGCCTCTTTTGGGTGCTCTGCCGTCTTAACTTCAATTAATTTTATGCTGTCACCTTTTTCGATAAGAAAATCAACTTCGAGATTATTTTTATCTCTTAAAAAAAATAACGAATTTTTAAAATTCTTTAACTCCCCCTGTCTAGCTAGCTCGTTGTAAACAAAATTTTCAAACAGGGCACCATAATAATGTGAGTTTCTCATTTCATCTTTATTATGGATGTTGAGTAAAAAACTAAGTAAGCCTTGATCTTTAAGATAAATTTTAGGGGATTTGACCAAGCGTTTTAATTGATTATTAAAATAGGGTTCTAATACAGCAAACAAGTTGCTTGCCTGCAAAACACCGAACCATTTTTTTCCGGTAACTGATGAGACACCCGCATCTTGTGAAATTTGATTAAAATTGGATAGTTGTCCAACACGTAATACTGCTGAGCGAATAAAGCGATCAAAGGCTCTGAGATTTTTAACTTCGAGTATTTTTTTCAAATCTCGTTCAAGATAAGTAAGTATATAATCTTGAAAAAACTGATCTGCGTTTAATTCCGGCTTTGCCCACAACTCAGGAAATCCACCTTTTATTAAATATTGATCTACTCTGAGATTATTTGCACGAACTTCATTCGCTGACAAGGTGTCAAGTTCTAAAACACTGATACGTCCCGCTAGGCTTTCTGACACCTCTTTCATTAACTGAAATTTTTGGCTACCGGTCAGTATCCATTTACCGTTCTCCTGACGATTTTCATCTATCCAAATTTTGAGGTATCTGAATAGTGAAGGAACATACTGTACTTCATCCAAAATAGCTTGCCCCTGAAAGCGGGCCAGAAATTCCATAGGGTTATTTTCTGCGGCATCGGCATTAGATGGTAAGTCAAAACTGATATAAGTAGCATCGGGGTATAAATGCCGTAACAAGCTGGTTTTACCGGTTTGTCGCGCACCAGTAAGCAAAATAACAGGCCTGCTGCCTACTAGATTACGTATTAAAGGGGAAATATCTCTTTCAATCCACATGGTTAGCCAATTTAAAGTATAACTTTAGATTTTTCAAGTTAATAATGGCTGGTATGCCGATACTGATACACAAGCTCATTCGTTTTCTCATCCATCGTTTAACGATGTCTCATAGCGATGAACGGCGTTAATCGTGCTCACACCCTCAGGCTTGATGGGTATTCGGCCACTACACAACCCAGCGGATGCGCAAGTGCTAATGTTCGTTGAATTGCTCGAGTTGTTCGCTCATTTCCAGCCAAAGATTTTCCGTGCTGTTTAGCTTTTGAGTATTGTCCGTTTGTTGTTGCAGACATTCTTTGAGCTTGTTTTTGTTTTCATCGTTGTAAATATCTTGTGTACTCAATGTGGTTTCAATGGTTTTTTTTTCTTGCTGTAGTTTGTCTATTTGTTTTTCGAGTTTTTGCAGTTTGTCACGCAGTGGTTTGCTGCGTTGCCGTTGCTCGGCTTGCAGGCGTTTTTGCTCTTTGCGACTATTTTGGGTGGATGGGTTATCGTCGCTGGTTTTTGTGGTGTTAAGACCTGTCTCTTGTTTATTTGATTGGGCCAATAGTTGGTGATAGTCCGTTAAATCACCATCAAAGTATTGTGCTTTTCCGTCAGAGACTAATAAGAACTGATCGCAAACACTGCGCAATAAATGGCGGTCATGTGACACAATGATTAATGCACCTTCGAATTCTTGTAAGGCAACACTCAGGGCGTGACGCATTTCTAAGTCAAGGTGATTGGTTGGTTCATCGAGTAATAATAAGTTAGGTTGTTGGTAGATGACGATGGCAAGTACCAGGCGTGCTTTCTCTCCACCCGAAAACGGTGCAACCGTTGCGTCAACTTTATCACCTGCAAAATCAAAGCCTCCCAAAAAATTGCGTAAATCTTGTTCTTTGGCTTTTTTGTCTAATTGTTGCAGATGCCAGAGCGGGGATTGCTCGGTACGTAATTGTTCCAATTGGTGTTGTGCAAAATAACCGATTTTTAATTCTTGTGCAGGAATATATTCTCCACTTTGAGTTTTAATTTCGCCCGCGATCAATTTTATCAGGCTCGATTTTCCAGCACCATTAGCACCTAATAAACCCAATCTGTCTCCAGGTTGTAAAGTGAGATTTATTTTATTGAGTAT
>CAZWUO010000166.1:0-8691 GCA_964636675.1 uncultured Ectothiorhodospiraceae bacterium | reverse complement strand
AGCATCGTTGCGAATCGTTGCAATAGCCGGCTATTCCGCCTCATCGCGTCTTGCTCTTCACGCTTAAAAACGCACTCTGCATGTCGTTCAACTGCGGATTCTAGGTTAAATGTTTGCAATGATTTGTTACACTTTAATGCTGCAGCTCTGCAGAAACAGGCTTATATTAATGGTTTGATGATTATGGAAGCATATGAATAAACAACCACACATACTGATTGTAGATGACGATCGTGAAATTCGAGACCTACTGAGTCGCTTTCTACGCGAGCATCAATTACGTGTCGATGTTGCTATGGATGCAAAAGACGCGGACAAACAACTCGCTGTGGGACACTACGACCTAGTGGTATTAGATTTAATGATGCCGGGTGAAGATGGTTTATCATTTTGTCGACGTTTACGCCGTCAATCCTCCATCCCGGTACTCATGCTTACTGCGATGGGTGACGACACTGATCGCATAGTCGGGCTTGAACTGGGCGCCGATGATTATCTCACCAAGCCCTTTAATCCACGCGAATTGCTCGCACGAATACGCGCCATACTAAGACGACACGAGTTGTCACGTTTTAACCAACCTACGATATTTGACAACAAGCCAAAAAATACCTGTTTTTGCTTCGAGGGCTGGGTATTAAATCCCGCTAAACGAGAACTCTTCAACGCCGATAAAGTGCTAATCACCCTGACCTCTGGCGAATTCGACTTATTGATCACATTCGTCGAACGGCCCCAGGTCGTACTCAATCGCGATCAATTACTCGGGATGACTAAAGGCAGAGAAGCCGTGACATTTGATCGCAGCATCGATGTGCAACTCAGTCGGCTACGCCATAAAATCGAAACCAATCCCAAACAACCTAAATTACTCAAAACCATTCGTAATGGTGGTTATATGTTTACCGCAACCGTAGAGACCGGTGCATGCGATTAATCCCTGATAGCCTTGTAGGGCGCACGATACTTATCCTGATTATAGGCACATCAATTATCGTCTCCGACCTGGTCTTAATCTATACGCTGCTACTTAGCCAAGAACAGACATTACTTGATTGGGCAATCGTTTTTAGTGTGGTATTACTTTGTTTGATCATTATTGCTTATTTGATTTCGCGGCAACTTATCGCACCGCTAAAACAACTTTCAACAGGCGCAAAACGCTTTAGCAACGAAATGCATACGACACCTGTGCCCCTAACAGGCCCAAGGGAAGTTCGCGAAGCCGCGCAAAGTTTCAATCATATGCAAGAGCACATACAACGCTTTGTTGAAGAACGCATGCAGCTCGTTGCGGCTATATCACACGATTTACGCACACCACTCACCCGGTTACGCTTACGTGTTGAGTCTTTGCCCGACGAACAACAAAAGCAAAAAGCCTTGAGCGACATCGATGACATGAGCACAATGATTCAATCCACGCTGGCTTTTATTCGTGAAGACTCGGTTAAAGAAAGCAATATCAAAACGGATATCGCCTCGTTAATATGCAGCATCTGCGATGACGCGGCAGACACTTTTGGATCCGTGCAATATATCGGGCCTAAACATTGTGTTTTAGACTGTAAACCTATCGCGATTAAAAGAACCATTAGCAACCTGGTTGAAAATGCGATTAAATATGGCAAACACGCAAAAGTTAAGCTACTTTGCGAACCCGAGCAAATAAAAATCACGGTATCCGATCACGGCCCCGGCATTCCGGAACATGAATTAAAGAATGTCTTCATTCCTTTTTATCGTATCGAAAAATCGCGTAATCGCACGACGGGCGGCGTAGGTTTAGGTCTAAGCGTAGCGCGTACTTTGATTCAAGCACATCGTGGCAGTATTCAATTACAAAACAAAATCCCGAACGGTTTGCGTGTCGTGATTACGCTGCCAAAATAACCTATCATCCATTGCTAAATTTATTACTATTCCAATAAAAAAGCCGCGCTTAGCGCGGCTTTTTTAGATACTACAAAAAGTGCTATTTAAAAAATTTTAAAGCTTATCCGCATTTTCAGATAAATAAGAAGCAACGCCATCAGGGGTATCTTTCATGCCCTTATCACCTTGAGTCCATCCAGCTGGGCAAACTTCGCCATGTTCTTCGTGAAAAGCTAAAGCATCCACCATGCGCAGCATTTCATCAACATTACGCCCTAATGGAAGATCATTAACCACTTGATGGCGAACAATTCCATTGGTATCGATTAAAAACGAACCACGAAAAGCCACGTTTCCATCCAGTGTTTCTACATCGTATGCTTGGCAAATGGCATGATTCATATCCGCGACCAAGGTGTATTTTACGGGTCCAATGCCACCTTCGTTAATCGGCGTATTACGCCAGGCGTTATGCGTGAATTGAGAATCAATAGAAACCCCAATCACTTCAACATTGCGCTTTTTAAATTCTTCGATACGATGATCAAAGGCAATTAACTCCGATGGACAAACAAATGTGAAATCAAGAGGATAAAAGAATAAAACCGCATTCTTTCCTTTAATTGCTGTAGATAACGTATAGCCATCTACAATTTCACCATTACCTAATACCGCGTTTGCGGTAAAATTCGGGGCTTCGCGTCCAACTAATACACCCATTTTTATCTCCTTTATCTTCAATTAGTTACCTTTGCTCTTTATTCATTTTCGTGCAAAAGCGCTATAAAATCAATGCGGCCAAACGACCAATCTGTAGAAAAACCAAGTAGAAAACATGCGATTTAGACTGAATCTAAGACATAAACGGATCGTACGCGCTTAGCGGCATAGAATCAACCTTGCGCTTACTCACACTTGCGCAGCATTATTTGTAAACGAATCAGCACTTGCCGCGTTTTTATTACTAAGACGTGGTATTTTAATAGGATCTAGCCGTCAGCAAAATGTTTAAAATTCAATAAACATCTTAAAAGGACTCATTCTGTACGCTACCACTACGCTTGAAAGCTTTCTCGCTAGCGCTGAAAAACGCGCATACCGCATGGCGTATATTGCCACCGGCAATCGCGAGGAAGCCTTAGATATTGTGCAGGATGCCATGTTAAAATTGGTACAAAAATATGCGAATAAATCGCCTGAGGACTGGCCACCACTGTTTATGCGAATATTGCAAAGTAGAATTAAAGATCGCTATCGACGCAATAAAGTTCGTCACAGATGGCGAATTTTTTTAAACCAAAGCAGTGATGATGAAAACATGAACACATTAGAGCAACTCGCTGCAGACACGACATTTGAGCCATCTCGCACCAATGAAAATCGCCAGGCGATTGAACACCTCGATGTTGCGGTACACCAACTACCTCTGCGCCAACAACAGGCATTTTTGTTACGCATGTGGGAAGGACTCAATGAGGCGGAAACCGCTGCCGCAATGGGTTGCTCTAAAGGTAGTGTGAAAACCCATTATTCAAGAGCAATACATACGCTAAGAGATAAACTTAAAGGAGTTTGGCCATGAACTCAGACACTCATCGCCACCATCCCAAGCCACAAGATGATGAGCAAGCCTTCCTAAAATCTGTACACCAAACTTTAGACGCAGCAAGCTCTGATTTAGACGAAAAAACCAGCTCCGCATTGCGCAACATTCGGCATGCTGCACTACAAAACCCATCGCACTCTGTGCACTCGGTCTGGGCAGGCGCGGCGGGAGTGATCAGCGTTGGCGTTTCAGTTCTTGCTATTTCTTTAACTGTCATGCAACCAAAGTATAACCTTAGCTCTCTTGACGATAATGTATCACTGATTGAAGATATTGAATTGATAAGTTCAACCGAAGATTTTGAGCTTTATGATAATCTCGATTTTTACATATGGCTTAATCAACTCAATGAGACTTCATAAAATTAAAGTCATGGTGGCCGTTTCACTGCTTACTTGCTCTGCAACCGTCTTCGGCGAAGAAGCGCCACCTGACCTTGAGTTTCTCGAGTTTTTAGGCCACTGGGAGACGCAAGACGGAAGCTGGTTTGATCCTATACAATTGCTTAACGATCAAGAGAAAAACACAGAGAATGATAATGACGCAATCCATTCAAATGCAGGGGTAGATAAAGATGATTAAAAACCTCAAATTTTTCTTAACATTGCTATATAGTCTCGTCTTCATCTGTTTTAGTACATTCACTTGGGCGGCCTCTTGGGACGAACTCAGTGCGGATCAACAAAAAATGCTCGCGCCATTCAAAACACAATGGCCTACTATGGGAGAGAAAAAACAAACCAATATCGTCAAGGGATTGGTGAGATGGAGCAGCATGTCGCATAGCGAGAAACGCAATGCCAATAAGCGCTTCAAACAATGGAAAGACCTGCCTGCAAGGAATAAACAAACGATTCGTCATCGATACCTAAAGTTTCGCCAACTATCACCCAAAGCCCAGCACAATATTATTAAAAGAAGAAACTGGTTTAAACAACTTCCAGGCAAAAAAAAGCAAGTCTTAAAAGAACGTTGGAGAAAATTACCAGAACATAAAAAAAGGGAAATTCTACGTAACAGAAACACTAACAAACGTATTATTAGGCACAATCGTGCTGCAAACCAGCAACGGCACCGACAATAATCTGCGCCAACCTACACCGTTATTAACACACTATTTTGACGCCACACCCGGGTTAACACTTAGCGTATAGGTCATTATTATCAGAAACACGTGTTATGTACCCGTAGCGTTTGAGATTTCGGTTTTATTGCACACCCTATTTATTCCATAGCTGTGTTAGAATTCCTCTCAATAGTCCAGCTATTGTTCGTCATTCTGCATCACCATGAAATGAATATGACACACATTAAAAACCTAAATCTCAAACGCTACGGGTATATTATATTTTTTCACTGCTTTTTTTATCATTCCAATGGCGTTGCCGAAGATGATTTTGCGTTTTTTGAAGACATCCCATCGACACTCAATATTGCTTATAGCTTTGACGAAACAGACACCAAAGCTACCCTACTGAATCTAAATTTGTCGGTCTTTGATGGCCAACGTATTTTACTCAGTGCGGGTACGACGACATCATCAGAAACAGATGGACTCAATACCACAAATTATTCAGTCGGTCTGGGCAGCAATCCACTCAATCGAATATTGACAGGCTTTCGTTATGACTTCTGGGGGAATGTTGAGCAAATGGTGATACGCACTTTTCAGGGTAATGCGGGGTTTCAAGCTACAAACTGGGCAATATTTATTAAGCCTGAACTCAAGTCGATTGTGATTGAAGCAAATACGAATATTAATACTTCAAGAAAACTAGAATTGCACAGCCCAGGACTCGACATCTTAATCAATTATTCTGGATTCGAGCAATGGTATTTTGCACTGTCAATGCATCACAACGACTACTCAAGAAACATTACACTCTTAAACAATTTTCGATTTTCTCAGCTTTTTTCGCCCAACACTCTCTCTCTTGCTTCCGGCCTGTATAAAAATCGCATGGTCGCCTCTATTTCTTATTATTATTCAAACCTTGTTTTGGGAGGAAATTATTATCGCTACCAATCAGGCATTACTTCTGAAATTGCCCAACTCACTGATCTCAATATCTCAATTGAAATAAAAAAAATATCAATCTCCTATCTCATCGGTTGGCAAATCAATGAAACCCAACAGGATAGAAACATTTATCACAATATTGGCCTAGCTTATTATTGGTAGAAAACGTGCGTATTATAAGCCCCAGCAGCAGACCCCAGGGTCTGTTGACGTTTCATTTTCATCACTGCTGGAGCCACTTTTTTCGCCCTACAAGGCGCAACAGGGGTGAAAATGAAACGTCAACAAACCCTAGTAAACTGTGATTTTTTTCTCTGCATCGTCAACCCTTTTCCCAGTCCCGCGTTATTCACTCTATAAGCAGACAACTTGCTTAGAGTATAAATTTGGACATTACTTAAACTATGGGAGCATTTACATGGAGACAATGATTATCAGTACCACACGACCACTCAAACCGAAACACAGACCACGGGCCTGGGTGAATATTCTTTTTACGATATTGTTCGCGTTATTCATCACCGCCTGTCAAGACGAAGCCTTATTAAACGGCGAAACTACAAACAATAACAGCGAAACTGTGAACAATAATACGCAAAACGATCAAGGTGAACTCACAATCAGCTTAACCGATGCACCAGGAGATTTTGTCAGCTATTTTGTTGACGTGCAATCGATTACGCTCACTAAGGCGAATGGTAGCGAGGTTCAAACACTGCCCTTGTCTACGCGCATCGATTTTTCCCAGTATGTTGAGCTAACTGAGTTTTTAACGGCAGCCACCGTACCACACGGTATTTACAAAAGAGCCAGCATGGTGATTGACTATCAAAATGCGGATATACAAGTGGAAGATGAAAGTGGTAATACGATTCGCGTCAATACCCTCATTGATATCGACGGCAATCCTATTACTTCGCAAACCCTTAAAGTACAGCTCGACAATCACAACTCCCTGGTTATTGGCCCCGGCATCCCCGCTCATTTAACCTTGGATTTTGATCTTAATGCCTCACACAAGGTGGAGTTTGACGACACAGGATCACCAATAGTAACCATCGAGCCTATACTCATCGCTGCTGTGGACCCCGAAGCTTCGAAAACCCATCGTGCACGTGGCGCTTTGAAAGCGGTGTATCTCGAAAGAAGTGAGTTTGAAATTTTCATTCGACCTTTTTTGCATAAGCTCAAAAGAGAAGAAAACAACAGATTTGGTTCCCTAAAAATTCAAACGAATGAAGACACTCTTTTCGAAATTAATGATACAAGCTATAGCGGCGCCGATGGATTAGCAGCGCTCAAACGCTTGGGTAGACTCACTGCTGTTGTTGCGTTAGGGGAATTGAAAACTCGTCCCCGTTCGTTTCTTGCCAAGGAAGTACGTGCCGGATCAAGCGTCGCGGGCGGCTCTCTCGATGCGGTATCTGGAACCGTTCTTTCACGCACTGAGAATAGCATCATCGTTAAAGGAGCCACGTTAATGCGCCGCGATGGCAGTGCGGTGTTTAACGACAAAATTACCGTATTGCTCGCGGACTCAACGATTGTTAAGCGCCAACTTGATCGCGATGGCAGCTATGACATTCAGGATATTTCAGTAGGCCAAAAGGTTTCCATCTTGGGTACACTAACGGATAACGCAGCAACAAGACCTGAATTGGATGCCAGCAATGGCCGGGTTTTAATGTTGTTAACCCTACTTCGAGGAACCGCTTTGCTTGACGCAGAGACGCCTGAAACCTTGGCAATGAAATTAAGATCCATTAACCATCGTGACATTCAACAATTTGATTTCACCGGTACTGGCGTAGATGTAGAGAACGATGCCACACCTGAGAATTACGAATTAGACACAGGAAACCTTGATGTATCGCCTTATGCTAACAGCGACCCGTTGAAAGTATCAGGCTTTGTCAGCCCTTATGGAGAAGCACCTGCTGATTTTTCGGTACAGACTATCGTATCCGTAAAAAACATGCCTGCCGTCATGGTGGTAAATTGGAGGCCTGCTTCAGCCAGCCCGTTTAGCATGATCAGCGCAGATAAATTGGTACTTGACTTAACCGGTAGTGGAAAATTTCATCATGTTGTTCAAGGTAAACGACGCATAGACCTCACGACTCTCAGAAACCGAACGCGTATTATGCCTGCGAATACAGACCAAGCTACATTTATCATTCAGCAAGCGGGTAGCGTTCAAATACATAGCCAGTTTGCAACGTTTGCCAGAGACATTCAAAATCGCTTGGATGCCGGTGCTACAATGACTCGACTACAGGCAAATGGCGCATATAATAAAAGCACTTCAACATTAACGACTAAACGTATGAAGCTGCGTTTTAAGTAATAATAGGATTGAGGGGAGGGGAGGGGACTTTCCACCTTTCCCCAACTTTATACCCGCAACGATGGGGATCAATAGGCTTAAAAGAAGTCGCTGAATTAATCAACGCTTGCTTAATAAGCCATGACAGAAAGCGACAATATAATATTTTTAAAATTTTTGGTTACCGATTCAGCTCCAAATTTCTCACGCGCAGAGCCAGATAAAAAATCGAGTTCTAATCTAACATGTTGCGCAAATTCATAACCAATCCCAATATAATAACCATTCCCCTCAAACGGCGAAAACAAGTCCTTCTGCGGCACCGTCCAAAATGCATTGCCGTAACCCACACTTAAAAAAGGCGCAGACGGCCAAGTATTTGACATACCAAAAGGGATGAAAAAAGTTCCTCCAAAGCCCGACACACCGTGTAAATTTAATAAATAATCATTTTCGCTATTTTTTAGGGTATTCCACATCGCCTTATTGAAATAATGAATTTCAAAATCAGATGTAATACCCAGACCAATTTTTATATCAGTGGATAGCCCCGCCGTAAACTCTGCGTCATGGTTTGCACGATATGCAAAACTATCTTTAAGACGTCCGTCACTTGCCGACGAACTATAACCCGTCCCTTGTGCGCCTATACCAAGCCCCAAAATAAAACCTTTTCTATCACCATCTAAGGCAAGGACTTGCTGAGATAATAGCAAAACAACTGCACATATAATCAATATTGAAAATTTAAGCATACTTGGCACTTTTACGATGAGTGAAGCCATAGTTTAACAAATGAAAGCGCCGCAATATACCCGTGGCGTTATAGATTTAGGTTTTTAGTGTACGTCATATTCCTTTCAT
>CAZWUO010000165.1:0-8730 GCA_964636675.1 uncultured Ectothiorhodospiraceae bacterium | reverse complement strand
AACTTTCTAATTGTCGTGTTTCGTAATAAAAAACGTTGTAACTACTTTTTTAGCGGCTTGGAGTGCATTCTTGCTGCTGATGTAACCCTGAATTCCTTTCAAGCCGAGCATTGATTCTATATAGTGCCCGAACGAAAACCTAAAAAACACAATCTTAAATCTCAATTAGAGTCGTAATTTAATCGGGTCCTGTTTTGATCATCACTTTTTAATAAATCTAATGGGTGCTTTAATCGATGATTACATTTTTCAACCATTTTGCCTTTTTTTGCATATGCTTGCCCGTTACCTTAATAGGAAATAACAAACCCTGGTTTAACGATTGTGTCAGGCAGCTAATCGTAAATGCTTTCGCTGCTCGACTCGCTTCAATCGGGCTAATTCCTCGCGTTGTAAAAGCAGTCCAATACGATGAACATTGGTCGCAACAACGGATAATGCAACATGACGCTCAAATCCAACTCGACCATAAGATAAACAGCGATCTAATCCTCGCACTTCCAGGTTGTTGATGCAGGCTTCAATAGCGGAATGTTGACGACGTGCCTGGCCAAAAATTTCACTTTCTTGCCATTCTTTTTCTTTCGGATTACATCGACCTTTTTTTGGCAGAATAACCGCGTCCAATTGTTTGTTTAATTCAGGTATATTATTTTTTGAGTAGAAACCTTTGTCAAAACTGCATTGCTTTACCAGCGGGAATCGTTTCAACGCATCTTCAATCATGGGAACGGCAACTTGATCATCGGTTTCTTGCCACATAACTCGGTGATGTAATATAAATTGATGCTGGTCTTCAAGGACACAGACGCGTACACCTAGTTCGACGGGGACACCCGCTTTACCTTTACATACCCATTCGGTGTGCTCTTCAAAAATGGAGAAAACCTTTTCACTATGAGGAATCCGTTCACCGTTCAATACTCGACGATGAATTTGGTCTATTTGACGCGCTGCGTGCTGACGATAGTGATGTATCTGCTCCACGGATGATAGATTATCCAAACAGACGATTTCTCTCAATGTCTGTTGGCTTCTTTTTACCAAATTTTTAGATAACGCTAAATAGTTTCGGTAAGCTTGATGAACTTCCTCGAAACGAATCGCTTTTTTTTCTTCATTTTTTGAGGTGGAATATTTGATTTTTTGTGCTTTGCGGTAAAGTTGTTTCACTTGCTTTACATTATAGTGATATTGTCGCCATCCGCTGATGTTTTCACGTTCACACAGTTGTTCTGTTAAATGGATTACTTTTCGCATGGCATCCCAGAGTAAATTAATATCGGTGGGGTAGTGAACATCGGTTTCAACAACAAAGGAATCACACCGCATTAATAATGCGTCGCCAGGCTTTTTTTTTACCACGTCATGACCTGCTTCAACAATCACTTGATTGATATCGGCTAATATGGCCGGTTTGAGTTTTGAGACATTATCAATCAGCGTTTGGAGTTTATAGGTGGTGGTATCTGACCAATCTGCATGGCCTAACATTTGACGAATGCTGTTATGTTCATTTGCCAATTCTTGAAGTCGATCAAAGTCGCAATTCAAACCTAGTTTTAAGGTAGCTAATACAAAAATTTTCCACAACTCCATACCCGGACGTCCAACGGTTGTATCAATCGTGGGATCAAGTGTTTTTTCTAAGGCATCAAAGACTTTTTCTCTGACTTCGTTAGTCACATAAATGTACTGCAATCCTTTGAGAACGGCTGGAATATCGTCGCGTGAACGCGGGTTAATGTTGATATCGGCGATATTGACTTCACCAAAACAAAGTTGTGGATTTTTTACGACGCGCATGAGTGAAGCCCTCGAAGTTTGTGATAATTTGCAGTGAAATATTCGTTTTCACGGGAAAAACGGGGGATTTCCCGGTTGATTGTACCGATCTTCGTGTTAAGAATGAAGTGGTTTCGCGAGATGGATCAAGGCGTTGAAGGTTTTCGTTCGGGCACTATTTAGAAAACGGTCAAAAGCGGACGTTTAAATCGCCATCTCAACGGAAACATGTGATAGCGGACAACTTCACCAATCTCTGCACTTTCTGGATTGAAAAGAGCTAAATTTATACCGTCTCCTACTTGAAAACCTGTTGATACGACTGATGCAATAACTAAAGAAAGTTATTAAGCGCTGCATAAGTAAATACATGGTTGGTTCTACGCTTACAATATATCTGTGATTACCCTGAAAAAAAGACAATTCTTAGACCCTATGTCTGTATTAGGAATGGGCACGTTCCTTAGTTGTTGCTAAGTTTAGGGATCAACGCCTGTTGAAACCACTACGGTATAGTTGGTTTTACTCCCAGCAGCAGGGGCCGCATAATTACTGCCTAAAACCACTGCCCCTACGGGATATACTTTCTTGTATATGTTAAAGGTTTGAAAGTTTGTGGTGATGGTTTGTCCTGCGACGGTATAACTACTCAGCCAATCCGGTAAAACCGTAGCACGATCGTCATAAATGATATAGACGTTGACAGGCGCGGAAATATCAAAACTGATCACGCTCGTGTTTGTTATGTATTTGTCACCGTTTGCGGTTCTTAATACGTCGAGATTTAACCATTCCACGGGGATGTCTGTATAGGTGTAAGTGCGATCAGTATAAAACAAAGTCCCAGTTGCTAGTTTGTCCCAAACATAGGAACCCGGTGCGCTCGTTACGGTGTTGCTGATCAACGGTATATCTGAAACCGTCAGCAACACCGCATCACTAGTGACGACACCTGCGGAATTGCTGATTACAACGTTGAATGTCGCGCCGTTATCAACAGCTGTAGCGTTGGTTAAAGTATAGCTAACGCCAATGGCGCCCGTGATGTCAATGCCTTCGCGTTGCCATTGATAAGTCATCGGCACTGTGCCGGAGGTAGTGACACTAAAGGTGACGTTGCTACCTTCTTCGGCGGTTTGGCTCGTCGGTTGGGTCACGATACTTGGGGGGGTTACTGCTGATACAATAATCACGACAACACTACTGCTACTATTGGCCATACCATCGGAAACCGTTAGATTAAACGTGTAGTTGGTGTTGGTTGATACGGCAGGTGCAGAAAAACTCGCGATCGCGCTGTTGGCATCGGTGATGATAATTTCCGGTGCAACCGATACCCATTGGTAGCTTAATACATCTCCATCGGCATCACTCGACGCGCTACCATCCAACGTTACAAGATCACCTTCGGTTGCGCTGGTCTGTGCGGTCACATTGGCGACCGGTATCGCATTCGGATTGACGGTGATTAATACAGTGTTGCTAATGATGGCTCCGACAGTATTACTGATCACTACGTTGATCATTGCACCACTATCCGCGGTGCTTAGGTTGCTAATGGTCAGACTGCTTGCTGTTTCGCCTGTCATATCTATTCCATCGCGTTGCCATTGATAAGTCATGGGTGCGGTGCCAGTAGAAATAACTGTAAATGTCGCATTCCCTGCTTCGTCCACGCTGACATCCACGGGCTGTGTAACAATGCTGGGCGCAGTTGTATCGGTTGCCTGTGGGCCTGCGTTATAATTTTGAATGACTTCGGCAGCGCTTAAGGAGCGACTATAAACAGCCACTAGATGCAATTCACCGACCCATGGACGGTCACCCGTGAGTTCATTACCGAGTGCTAATCGGTAGCTGTTGTCCCAGTTCTGGATGGTATCCGCGCGGGTTCCATTTTTTTGTTCCAGACCGTTGATGTATATCTGGTACGTTCCAAGATTATCTCGTGTGTAGATCACATGCGTTTGCATGGCAGCCAAAGTAGCTGACGGTGTTGCGACGGATGGCATTCCATTATACGTTGTTATCGAGGTACGCAAACGTAGATCAATGGTATTTAGCCTTTGTCCAAGCGTCACATTGCGAGACGCCGGGCCATCTGAAAGAGTAACGATACGCGCAGGCCCGCCTTGGCTAATATTCGACGGCGTTATCCAGGCTTCCAGGCTTATTTCTTGGCTTGCTACGACGCTATCAATAATTTTTGTTGCTGGCTCGGTTGATGCGATTAAGCCATTACTATCGATCATTAATCCTGTTGCTGTCCATGTGGTATCTCCAGTGATGGTTAAGTCTAGTGGTGCACTCTCTCCGCTAACATCATTCACCACCGTGCCAGCACCGGATGTAAAGGTATAGAGTGCTTGCAAATCCGTGGCGACGCGAGCACTGGTTACCGGGTTAACTGTTAATAATGCGGCTGTGCTCGTAGCAACACCTACGGCATTGCTGATGACAACCGTAAACACCGCAGCGTCATCGGCCGGACCTACGTTGCTTAATGTCAAACTGCTGCCGGTTTCGCCTAACATATCGATTCCATCGCGTTGCCATTGATAAGTCATCGGGACTGTGCCGATGGCAGTGACACTAAAGGTTACACTGCTACCTTCATCGACGGTTTGGCTCGTCGGTTGGGTCACGATGCTTGGGGGGATTACCGCCGCTGGCACGATGGTCACGATGACACTACTGCTACTATTGGCCATACCATCGGAAACCGTTAGATTAAACGTATAGTTGGTTTCCGTTGATACTGTCGGTGCGATGAAACTTGCGATGGCCGTATTTGCATTGCTTAAAATAATGCCTGGATCAACGGATGTCCACGTATAGGTCAGCACATCACCATTTGCATCTTTAGAAAAACTTCCATCCAACAGTACATTATCTCCTTCCATGACACTTTGATCCGGCCCAGCATCGGCAAGTGGGGAAGAATTTTCATTATTCACCGTCCAACTGAAATTGATACTCGCGATGGAATTCGTGCTTGCTGTCATGTCATCGACGGTTACCACGGTGTTGTAAACACCAATGCTATTACCGGTTAACACACCGCTAATAAGACCGGTTATGGCATGGATGCTTAGCCCACCGGGTAGTCCCGTTGCGCTGTAATTTAAACCAACGCCATCGACATCTGCGTCATTCGCATTGATAACTAAAGATACTGAATCGCCAATGATATTTAATTGCATAGTAACCGGACTGATGACGGGCGCGATATTCACATTGCTCACTAGCCAGCTAAAATTTGTGCTCACAACTGAGTTTGCGCTAGCAGTACCATCATCTGCGGTGATGGTCACAGCATGTGTACCCGCACTGAGAAACGATAATTCACCAACAATGGCACCGCTGGAATTATCTAAACTCAACCCATCAGGTAATCCCATTACACTGATAGTGAGTACATCATTATCTACATCGGTCACCATCACCGGCATGGATACAACATCACCTTCACGACTGGTTTGCTGGAATGGTTTGCTTATAACAGGCGCTTGATTAACATTGCTGACTAACCAGGTAAAACTGCTACTACTAATAGAAGCATTTCCTGATAAGCTGCCATCATCCACTGTCACAGTGACAGAATGCTGACCTGCACTGGCATAACTTAATGTCCCGCTAATAAGTCCATCCATCGGCGAAATAAGGAGTCCATCCGGTAATCCAGTCGCACTATAGAGCAACACATTATCACGATCGAGATCACTCGCGGTGACGCCTAAGGACACCGTCTCACCTTCGTCATGATTTTGATCGGTGATCGCGCCCATGCTCGGCGCTTGGTTGGTATCGTTCACGATCCACGTAAAATCTGCAAATGAGGTGAAATTCGCACTTTGGCTTGCATCATTGACTGTAGCAGTCACTAAATATGATCCCGCATCGGTCAAACTCAGCGTACCACTGATTACTCCCGTCGTCGGGTCTATGCCCAGACTGCTCGGTAACCCGACGATACCATAGATTAAACTATCGCCGTCTTGGTCACTCGCATTGATCGCTAAAGAAACCGAAGTGCCTTCATTATTATTTTGATCGACGATAGGCTCTATCACGGGTGATTGATTGGTATTATTGACGATCCAAGTGAAACTTGCGATCGCCACTGCCGTTGCGGTGTTGGTTCCATCATCTATGCTTATTTCGACACTATAGCTACCCGCACTCGTCATGCTCAAGGTTCCATTGATTTTTCCACTATCTGGGTTAATCACCAATCCGGGTGGCAGCCCGGTGGTGGCATAACTCAGGTTTGTTTCCGCATCGTTTGCGTTTATGATCAACGAGACGATGTCACCTTCATTATGCAATTGCTCTGGCGGTATGCTGATCACGGGTGCTTGATTAGGCGTAAGATTGAGTATGGCGTTCGCGCTGGTTGCTAACCCTGCACTGTTGCTGATCTCCACACTGATAACGCTGCCATCATCCATATAAGAGATGCCGGTTAGCGTCAATAAGTTTGTCGTCGCGCCTACGATATTTATCCCATTTTTTTGCCACTGATAACTCAACGGTTCGGTTCCATTCGCTACTATTGAAAAGCTCGCGTCTGTGCCTGCATCTACGGTTTGGGTTAGGGGCTGGGTTTGTATCGCGGGCGGAACAACGACTGGTGATACGGTAACGCTTATCTGAGTCATGGTGCTTATATTGGTATCGGAAACGGTCACATTGAATAAGTAGTTTGTATCTGAAGTCACTGCAGGCGCAACAAAACTCGCAATCACATTGTTTGCATTGCTAATGAGTATCTCTGGATTATCTGAAGTCCATGAATAACTGAGTGGACTTCCTTCAGCATCGTTGGATGCACTTGCATCGAGTGAAACGGTGTCTCCTTCGGTGACGTTAACGATGGATGCGATACTCGCGACCGGTGGTGTATTGGGTACCAGTCGTAGCAAATAACCATCCTCTTCGGCTTGTGCTGTTCGCTCTGCTATGGTGCTTCCGGGATCAAAATCAACGGTGTTTTGGTAGGTACCGCTAACAACCACATCATTTGTCGGCGTGATTGCAATGGATGATGCAACATCATCGCCGACACCACCCCATGTTTTGCTCCAAAGGTAACGGCCATCATGGGCTTCAAACTTCGATACATAAGCATCTTTCAAACCCTGGTTAGTAAACTGGGCTATATTTTCTGTTGGATCCAGGTCGATATCACCACTGAAGTAACCGGTGGCATAGACACCCCCTGTTTGATCGACGGCAATGCCCATGGCGCTATCAAAACCCGCACCGCCAAATCGCGGCGAAACTGCCCACGCATATTGTCCATCCGGGGTCAGCTTGGTAATAAAGGCGTCTTGGCTATTGCTGTTACTGCTGGCCGTATCCCCAAGCTTGGGATTGAAATTGGCCGCACCACCATAATGACCTGCGATAAACACATCACTATATTGGTTAATCGCTAGCGCATTTAAGCCTATGTTTTGTCCCGTAATCAGGGTCGTCCAACGATACCCATTTTGATTGGCATCGAACAAATGACTATCTAATGCAGTGACAAAACTGGAACCTTTCCTGCTGATACGCTGGGTATCGCTAACACCGGTCGGGTTAAATTCGACTTCGACATCTTGTAGGCTTTGCACATTTAGATTACCGCCAATTATAAGCTGTTGGTTTGGATCTACCGCGAGACTTGTGACATCGACGGTAAGTCTATTACCCGTTGGCTGCCAGCTCCATAGGATATTGCTAGCATTATCCAGTTTAGCGACGGAGGCCGAATCCGTTGCATTCAGCCAAAAATTACCGCCGATATAGATTCCACCGGCGGAATCGAATGTAATGGCATTCACATAACTGTAGGCACCTGTCACATTATTTTCGAATCGCCTAGACCATACTTCGTTGCCCATGGCGTCGAGTTTTCTGACATAAATAGGACGCACATCATACCAACCGGAAAAAGTCATTTTGCGGTAGGTATATTCACCCGCAACGTAGATATTACCCAATGCATCGATCGCAACATCATTGATGGTATTTCTTTTATAGTCGAACTGGAATATATGTGTCCACGCATAACTGTGATCGGCATTGAGCTTGGTGACAAAACCGCTACTATAACTACCCGCGTCATGATAGTTTTGACCTGCGGTGGGATCGAGATCGGCGTTTCCGCGGAAAAGACCTGCAAAATAAGTATTGCCCACGCTATCAACTTTAACCGATTGTATACGGATTAATCCGCTGCTCTGCAGATGCGTGACGTCTGCAAATTCTCCATAATTTATGCTTGAGGCAATCGCTAAATTGACGCTGTTGGTCGAGGTTCCGCCGTTACCATCGATAATGCTATAGCTGAATATATCCGCTCCCGTATAGTTCGGGTTTGGTTTATAGACAAAACGATCATTGAGTCCCGTTTGAATATTGCTTTGCAATGCTATCGAGCCATTTGATGCTTGACCGTATTCACTAATGCTCAGCGGATCGCCGTCTACATCAAAATCATTCACCATAACTTGAATGGTTTTTTCACTGTTCATGACCACGGGTGTCACACGTTCGGCCAAGCTAACCGGAGCATCATTGACCGCTTGGATCTCTAAGGTCACCGTGGTTAAGGCCGAAATGGTGGTGCCATCGTCAGCAATATAGGTAAATTTATCGGTACCATAATAATTAGCATCCGGTGTATAGCTATATTCGCCAGTTTCTTCATTAAATGAAAAACTGCCAAAAAGTGGATTGTTAATAATCCGGAAACTCGTTGGCTCACCTTGATAGTCAACACCGGTCACGGTTCCGTTAATCGTATTATCTTCATTGAATGCGTTATATATATCCGCTGTTTGCGGTGCTGAATTCGCGCTTAAGGTGGCTTCTTCGGAATAAAAGGTAGCGATGAATCCATTACGGATATCCCCGCCGGTAAACTGAATCTCATCCACTACGTACCCTTGAGGC
>CAZWUO010000164.1:0-8767 GCA_964636675.1 uncultured Ectothiorhodospiraceae bacterium | reverse complement strand
TGAAACGAATATGACGCACACTAAAAGCCTAAATCTCAAACGCCACGGGTATATAAACATGCACTCACAAACAAACATCATCGAATATATTCGAGGTATCCCTAAGGTTGAGCTACATCTTCATATTGAAGGAAGCTTTGAGCCAGAACTTGTTTTTAAAATTGCACAACGCAATGGCTTAGCAGTAAAAATTACAAAACCTGCGCCACAGAATGATGAAGATAGAAATGCCATCGACAAGCTTGTGAACAAAGTATCTCAGATCGGAGTTATACCAAATAGAGCAGCAGACGGCAGTGTTAACATCGTATTTAATACCGCTGAGCAGCTCGCGCAAGCTTATGATTTTGATAACTTGCAAGAATTTTTAGATATTTATTATGCCGCAATGAACGTGCTCCAGACTGAGCAGGATTTTTATGATTTAACCATGGCTTATCTTAAAAAGTGTGCTCGACAAAATGTGCAACACAGCGAAATATTTTTTGACCCTCAAGGGCATACGAGTAGAGAGATCCCGTTTGCCACCGTGATCAATGGTATTTATCACGCGCTCCAGGATGCCCAGGAAAAATATTTTATCAGCACGGGTTTAATCATGTGTTATCTGCGTCATCTCAGTGAGGAAGATGCGATTAATACTTGGCAGCAAGCACAGCCGCATCTTAATAAATTAGTTGGTGTTGGTCTTGATAGCTCAGAGCTCGCGCATCCGCCTAAAAAATTCAAGAATGTTTTTGCCATGGCCAAAGCGGCAAATAAAAAAGTAGTCGCGCACGCTGGTGAAGAAGGCCCGCCGGAGTATGTTTGGGAGGCGCTTGATATTCTGCAGATTGATCGCTTAGATCATGGCAACCGTGCGCTCGAAGACGCGTATTTAGTCAAGCAACTGGTTAGTCAGGGAATCAGCCTAACGGTTTGCCCATTGAGTAATGATAAACTTCAAGTGGTGCAAGATATGCGACATCATCCACTAAAAAAAATGTTAGACCTTGGGCTGAAAGCAAGTGTTCATTCGGATGATCCGGCTTATTTTGGTGGCTATATGAATGAAAATTTTATCGCCGTGCAGAATGCTTTGGATTTATCGATAGATGACATATACACGCTGGTGCATCATTCCATCGACGGTAGTTTTGCATCAGCAACCCGCAAAGCCGAATTGCGCACCGCGGTTAATACGTATCATGATACATTTTTTCAGGCGCCACAACACGATCATATCAATTGATGCCACGCCTTAATTTTTTAATTCTCTAATCCGGCTTTTGTCGCAAGCGCTTCCCAGTTCCCAACACTCGTTAGCACTTCATCCTTAATTTCCTGTGCTGCATTTTCACTAAGCTGGAAAAACTCAATCACTTCCATTGCCAATTTATAATTTAAGCTGTTGTCACTATCTGTAATATTAAGATGTAATCCCGTTGCGGATGCCACTGGATTGATATCGAAAGCAGGTGATAGTAACCATCCGCCCTTTTTATAAATGAAACCGTGATCAGTTAAAAACTGGGCGAGCTCCAAGTAACTCGCGTCATATGTGCCATCGTCATAACCTAATTGTGTCATTGCTGAAGTAAAATGTAAGCGACTTTGCGGTGTACGATCAAAACGTCGTGTTAAAAACGTATTATGCCGACTATTGAATTTCTGTAGCCTGCATTCTGACATATTAATCCCTGCGTCTCGTGCTAACTTATATGCCACAAACTCCCATGCGGCGATATCATAATCATCGTAATGATTGGGGAACTTGGCAATCCACAGCTCTCCGTTGTCATCAACGACACAAGACTTTGGTCTGGCACCACCAAGTGATGAACCTACCAAGATGGGTTTAGCGAACTCTTCCCAGTCGGCAAAGACATAAATTTTTTTTCTCATTGTGGCTTACTCAGCGTGATTGCCCTAGCAGCTTAATATCCTGAAGCTTTCGACCCAATTTGTCGTCACTCGCTACCTTGGCAAAGTCTTCAACCAATCCCAATACGCTAAGCACGGAAACATAGTGGCCAATGGATACCGTTGGGTCGCCTTGCTCTATTTTACGGACAGTAAGACGACTTAAGCCGGTGCGTTCAGTAATCAGCGATTGACTATATTTTCGTCGTTTGCAGGCAAGTTTGATGTTTTCACCCATCAGGGATAACGCCTTTCTATTTTTAGGGAAAACGGGCGCACTTCGCTTTTTTTTAATAAGCATATGGGTATTAAAATTATCGATATTAGATATTTTGGTATGTAATAGTGATCAGGAATGCTTAAGTAAAGCTGCATGCACCTGAAATAGGGCGGTAAATACAATGTGTTATTTCTGGGAATATGGCTAAAACGTAATTCAATGGCCGCAGAACTACTCTGAATGTACCTTTGTTGTACGAACATTGCGCCAAGTTGTCTTAGATATACCCGTGGCGTTATAGATCAGAGTTACCTATCCATGAAACATTTTTCCAGGCACCACAACACGATCATATCAATTGACGGCACGTCTTAATCTTTGCTTGCAAAATTAAACAAAAAACGCGTTATTTTCCATTCAGTGTTCATTTTTCGTAGCACAAAAAAAGCACGATAATCTTGGGTTGATTTTTTCTTTCCGGTTGCTCGAATAGTCAGTTGGCCGAGTGATCGTGAGCGCGCATAAGCCAAATCCCCATGATAAAATATTTCATCTATCTCCACCGTTATATCTAGGTCTATTATTGATAGCTCGGATTCGTAGGCGGCTTTTACGGCTTTTTTACCGATTGCCGTGGCATGACCCGAAGGTATAAATATGGCGTCTTCTGCGAACAGCGTCATGAGTCCCTCGATATTTGAGTCACTCATTGCCTTGCCATAGCTTTGTATAATATGTGCAATTTGTTTTGTGTCTTTGTCTTGTATGTCAGCACTTAGATTCTGAGTCCAGAATATGCAGAGAAGTATTAGGGTTAGTTGAGGTTTCATTTTGATGTCCTGCTAGTTTGGAGGTTGAGTGATTTTATAGGTTTCTGAATATAGAAATAAGTGCTATACATAGGATTTACTTTTCCATATATGGAATTATGTATGGCAGATTTAAACGCTATTATGCTATTTTGTAAGGTCTGGGAATGTGGTAGTTTTTCCAAAGCCGCCAAGTTAACCGGCGTGCCCATCTCCACCGTCAGTCGTAAGATTAGCGAGCTTGAGCAGGGGCTTGGTTTGCGCTTAATGGAGCGATCAACGCGTGCGTTGCGTTTGACTGATGCGGGTAATGAATATTATAAACATTGCCGTCAGGCAATAGATGCGATTGAAAAAGCGAATGTGTCGCTAAACAATAGGCTTAATGCGGTGGTGGGTACGCTTAGAATGACGATCCCTCCTGGACTTGAGCGCTGTCTCATTATGCCGCTGGTCACTGGATTTCAGTCATGCTATCCGGGAGTGCGAATGAATATCTATACAACCGAGGAAAATCTCGATTTATACGCGCAAGACTATGATCTTGCTTTTCGCGTCGGAGAGCTTGCGGATAGTGGTTTATATGCTCGCCAGTTAATGACGTATCGGCATGTATTAGTTGCTTCGCCGGGTTATCTTGCGAGCAAGGGCTTGCTGCAACATCCTGCAGATTTACGATATCATCGAGTGATTGCTTTTGCTGCTTCACCGGTGGGAATGCAGTGGATGTTCACCCGGGGTAAAAAGAAGGAGCAAATTAAATTAAAGCCTTCACTGGTCATCAACGATCATTTGAGTAAACAGCTCGCTGCTGAGCAAGGTTTAGGAATTACCGAGTTGCCGCAAATACTTTGTGTTGACGAATTAAAAACAGGGCGCTTGGTTGAGGTGCTTACTGCATGGCGCTTTATGCCATTTGCGACACCTGAAGTGCCTTTGTCGATTGTATATCCGAGTAATAAGCAGCTGGCAAAGCTTGTTCGCTTATTTGTGGATTATGCGGCTGAGTATACACGTGGGAGCTTATTTAATTTGTGATAGGATTCCCCTATGCCAAAAGATAAAAACTTAATCTCGAAACGTGGCGACATTAATAATTTCTTGCAAAAAGTCGCCACTACTCCGTTGCGCAAAAAAACAGATAACAAAGGCAGGCTTATATTTGCGATGGATGCGACGGCCAGCCGAGAAGCTTCATGGGATCAAGCTTGCCATATCCAGGGAGAAATGTTTCAGCAAACCGTTGGCTTAGGGGGATTAAACATCCAGCTGTGTTATTTTCGTGGGTTTGTTGAATTTTATGCCAGTGATTGGATGAGTGATGCAAATACGTTATTGCAAAATATGCTGAGTGTCTATTGCTTGGGAGGCCATACGCAAATTGCAAAATTGCTAAAACACAGTATTAGCGAAGCTAAAGCACGCAAGATTAATGCGTTAGTTTTTATTGGGGACTGCATGGAGGAAGATGTCGATAAGTTATGTCATTTAGCCGGTGAATTAGGTCTTCTTGGTGTACCTATTTTTGTATTTCATGAAGGAAATGATGCGATTGCAAAAAAGGCATTTCGGCAAATCGCCAGAATCACCCAGGGAGCTTATTGTGCATTTGACCGCAATAGCGCGCAACAACTTAAAGATTTATTGGCTGCTGTAGCAGTTTATGCTGCGGGAGGAAAAAGCGCGCTAATCGACTATAGTAAGAAGTCTGGTAATATCGTTAAGTTACTTAACCAACAACTGAAATAAAGGCGTACCTTATTGCTGCATCCAATAATAATTATTTTAATTCTCATTACCCTGTTTTACGGTTTTTATGCATTTGAACGCTGGAAAAAAACTCAACCTACGGCGGTAGTGCAAAAAGCGACAAGAAGTGCAGCGATTTATGCGCTAGTAATAATAGTTGCTTTGCTGGCTGTCACTGGGCGTTTGCATTGGTTGTTTGCTTTAATAGGTTCGGCCATTGCTGTTTTAATACCTTTTGTAAAACGTTTTTTCCCTTTGCTGATTCGTTTTTTTCCAATGCTTGCGAGTTTTTATCGTCAGAAAAAAGCCGCTAAATCTACCGGGGTGCCTGAAAAAAACCAGCAGTCGATTGTGGCAACTCATTATATTCGCATGACCTTGGATCATGATACCGGTGATATGGATGGAGAAGTTTTAACAGGAAAATACCAAGATGCAAGATTGAGTGATTTGTCACAAGAGCAAATTTTGCAATTGCTCAATGAAAGCGCACTTGATGACCCTGATACGGTTCCTTTGTTAGAAGCTTACTTGGACCGAAGTTATGGTTCTGCCTGGCGTAGTCGACAACACGCTTATGAAAATCATGAATCTCCTAGCGATAATAGCAACTCAAGTGAAATGACACCGCAAGAAGCTTATGCCATTCTAGGTTTGCATGCTGATGCATCGCAGCAAGAAATCATTGCCGCCCATCGAAGCTTAATTTCCAAGTTGCATCCTGATCGTGGCGGTTCGAACTATTTAGCCGCAAAAATAAATCAAGCTAAAGACTTTTTAACAGAGGAGTAACTGAAAATAAGGTATATGACATTATTTTTTTCTTAACTTTTTTCATCTAAAACGTCGCGAGGATATTATGGGCACGTCGTTAAGCTGTTTATCCAGTCGTTAATGAGTTTTACGCCTTCTGAATGCACTAGGCTGGTTCCTAATGGTGGCATGCGGTTAACATCTAATGCTTGCAGGCGTAGTGCTATGATGGAGGCCTCTGGGTCTGCCGGAGCCAGTAGTTTTGCGTTAGCTACTCCCATGTTTCCCACTTCAGGTGCAACATCGCAGATGCCCATGGCTGAAATGTCATTGATTGTGACATCCGCTAAATAGTGAAAATTGGCTGGCCCTCTGCCAGTTCCTTCGGGTTGATGACAGAAAGCACAGTTAGCGTGTAAATAGGCGCGTGTGCGATCTTGTAAGGTGTTAAGTGTATCCGTCATTGTGGGTAAACGTGGAAGTGTATTGATTTCGTCAGCAAGTGCCGCAGAAAATAAGCCAATATGTGCAAAAGTAAGTAGCTGGTTTGCCGCACGTCCTGATGGATAGTGATAGTCACGATTCAGTTGTAATGTTTCTGCGCCGATAACGAAATTATTCACGGGAGTGTGACAAGCCATGCATTGTGCGCTGCTAGGGTAAGTCCAGTTGATTCCATCAAAGGATTTAGTTTTACCGCCGGTCACTAAGGTGGCGTCCAAACCATCGTCATCCCATGCATAACTATAACCTCCCCAGTCCCCATCACTATGGCGCATGAGTGTGCGTGTTTCTATCAATGCTGAATTTAGATAAAAATGTTTTATAAAAACAGATCCAATGGGAAACTCCCAGTTGTTTTTGTTGCTGGCATCGATGGTAATAGCACTGTCATTGGGTAGGGCAAGCCAGCGTTGTTTGATCGCGCCATCGGTCCACAACGGTAGATTTACATTATAGGGGATTAATGCTGGGCCGGGTTTTGTGGTATCGGTTAAATCCATGCAACCGGTTGCGGATAGCTTGTTTGGGAAAGCAGCAGCAATGGGTGTGCGAGTGACGATTTTAGAAATGTCGCCGCGTAGGTTTGTGATATATAATTCGCCATCCAAGCCCTGGCCAAATGAAGAAATAAGCTTTCCGCTGCCACTAATTAAAACTTTTGGTTCTGGTTTTCCTGCGTTGTCATAAAAAAGCCCCCAGATTGTTCCGTATGCATAATCCGCAAAAAGATAGATGCCTTGCAAGCTCGTAATTTCGCTGCCGCGATAAACAAATCCGCCGGTTATCGCGCGTCCGTCTGGCCCGGTTCGATAAACGACGATGGGGTCTATCAATTCACCATTGTTGCACGACGGTGTATTGCCCGAATAGCATGCAAATCCTTCGCGAAAATTCCAGCCATAGTTGCCACCGATTTTGATGAGATTAACTTCTTCATAGGCGTTTTGGCCAACATCGCCTAACCACAGCATACCGGTCACAGTATCGAAGTTCCAGCGCCATGGGTTGCGTAAACCCCAGGCAACTATCTCGGGACAACCTCCTTGTTCGCAGGTGGTGGTTGCAAAGGGATTATCGAGCGGAATGTTATAAGGGTCGCCAGAATCAATATCTATTCTTAACATTGCCCCTAATAATGTTTTAGTGTTTTGGCCGTGTTCATCGGGATCTCCAGAGCCACCGCCATCACCAAGTCCGATATAGAGATAACCGTCTGGGCCAAATGCGATGTGACCACCGTTGTGATTGCTGGATGGCTGGTCTACGGCAAGTATGATTTTTTCACTGGCATAATCAAGGGTAAGGCCGTCATCAAGACTGACAAACTCGGCAATACGTGATTCCATAATTACCCCGGTTTTTGGTGCGTTATAAGACACAAACACGCGGTAATTGCTGTTCCCGTAATCGGGATGAAAAGCCATGCCTAATAATCCTGCTTCATTGTAAGTACTTGGCGAGATAATATATTCTGCGGGAATGCTTAAAAAATTGCGGGCGCTAGTATCTGTGGCATTGAAAGTTTTAATACTCCCCGTTTGTTCGGCGACATACCATTGGGTCGCATTATTCGGTGCTTGCAGCAAGGCAATGGGTTTATTGAATGATAAGGCCGAAAAGGCCGCTTGCAGTTCTATATTGGTGTCGGTGTTAGGGCGCTCGAGAGCGAGGCAATTGGTATTATCCGGACGTTCGTCGAGTCCATATAATGGTGCGCCGACTTCATTGTCCTGATTAGTAACACTCACATTGCTAAGATTGAGCTTGTTGTATGCGGCATCATCGCTGGTGATCTTACCTAGCTCGATCAGGTAATGAATATTGCCGTCAATTTTATCGTCGTCAATTCCTGTTATCGTGACCACCTGCTTTTTATCCCAGTTTTCCGCAGTGAAAATAACCGAGTCGAGCGATACGCTGCCCTCACTTGGTTTATTCGATTTGACCGGGATTATTACATCGGCAGCGGGTCGGCTGCTGAGTTCGATGGTAAAGTTATCCGTGCCGCCGGACTCTGAAGTTATCAGTCCTTGAAGTGGCTTTATGGTCACTCCGGCCGTGTCATTGTCGATATTAGTGAGTGTAATATCCTTCGTCATTAAGTCTTGATAAGCGGGGTCGTCGCTGATAGCGGGAAGAATCCTTATTGAGTACTCAATATTCCCATCTTGCATGTCGTCATCTACGCCCGTAACGATGACTGATTGTTTATCATTCCAGTTTTCTTTTGTAAAAAGTAGGCTAGCGGGTTGCACCACGCCTTCGGTTAAATCAGTCGATTCTAATTTTAGCGTGACGGGGTTTGTTGGAGCGGTTTGCAAATTAAATGCGATATTTGACAAGCCGCCGCTTTCTGAAGTGGTCGAGTTTGGGTCATGGGCAACGGATAGGCCTGCGGGTTCGACTATTTTTTTGTTTATAGAATCATTTTCTTGCGAAGCAAGGCCGCAAGAGCAGAGAAGATAAACGAGGGATGAAATTAAGAGAGACCTTTGCACGAGAAAGAGTTTCCGTCAATATAATATGGTTGGTGTACTGGTAAAGTCTTTATCATGTGACTATGAGTCTTTGTTCTATCTGGTTTAATTCGTGTGGACGGATTCTATCATTGTTATCGGTTCGCAGATTAAGACATTATTACTTAGAAGCTTATCGATAAAGGATTGTCGTTATGCGGCGACGATTTACAACAAATTTGCGCCGAGTGCTTGACAATTTGCGGTGAAATCCGCAAAATCCGCGGTTCTTTTAAGTGCGCCAGTCCTGGTGCAAGGTAATGGCTATGTAGCTCAGCTGGTTAGAGCACATCACTCATAATGATGGGGTCCCC
>CAZWUO010000163.1:6989-8803 GCA_964636675.1 uncultured Ectothiorhodospiraceae bacterium | reverse complement strand
TGCTTGAATCCGTCATATCGCCATAGTGTAGAACAAACCGCCTATCTTCCACATGCGGGTCTTGATATAGATGATCAATTCTATCGGTATTAAAAGAAGAGGAACGGCGTTTTATGCCGTGAACCTCATAGCCTTTCTCGAGTAATAACTCCGCTAAATACGCACCATCTTGTCCTGTTACGCCTGTTATTAATGCTTTTTTCACTGAGATTCCTTTTGAAGATATTTAATTATATATCAGAGAGTGCTTGAGTGCTCCACGAAATCTCTTGTCCTTAGAGATCCTGAATCAAGTTCAGGATGACGTGGTTTCGGTTTATCAAAGTCCATGGTGGATGCAATTGTCAATTGCCCGCTTTTAACCAATTCTTTGTGTATTGCCCCTCTCAACCCGGAGTGTTTTGTAAACTTTTTTCCTTTACTCAGTAATACAACACTAACCGGTGCGCGTCTTTTTGCGTGCCCGTGTTTAGTGACTTGTTATGTACGTTCTTTCCATTTTCTGGAACTTTGACGAACATGCAAGACCGCAAATACAATAATTTCAGCGGTTTTTTCGATATAGTAAACGCTGCAAGGAAACCGCTTAATGAATACACGACGAACTGGGTTTAACACTGAAGGATAGTGTTATGGATTGCGTGAGATACGAGACATAGCCTCGTCTACGCACAATATGAAATTCGCATCTAAACCTTTCCTCTTCTTTTCGTACCACTCATAAGATTTTAAAATATCCTTTTCCGCTTCGTCGCGGACTATAATTTCCTTCATTAATCGTCCATTATTCTTTGTTTTACGATATCCCAGGGCGTTCCCGATTTATCATCAAGTTCATACGTTTTCAATCTTTCTTCAAGAATTTTTCGGTGTTTGTCGCTAAGCGGAACTGATGCTTCCCCTTCAAGCGCACTATCCCACAATTCTTCGGCTAAAAGGATCTTTTCTGCTGTGCTAAGGTTCTGAAATTTTGGCATTTTCAACATTCCCTCAGTGATAAGTTTATAATATATATTGTAGCGGATTATTTCGGCTATTTAAAAACGTAATATTTACCAATATTACAGGGATATAACATCGCACTACTTGCAAAAAAGCACGCATAATTGCTCAATTGACTGCAAACTCTAAGTGCTTAGAGTCAAGTTCAGATTTGGCAGATTCTAATGCCAAGCTGGCTTTCTTTAATATTTTGTATCTGATTTCTTCTGTCATAATCTCATTTTTTCAGATACTATCAAATTTGTCACTTGTTCAGAACCTTCCTCCGAATGGAAATACTTGATGAGCGTGGATGCATTAAAAAAGTAGTTCATACCAGGCCTTCTCGATCACGTTAAATATCTAAAGGGAGTCATTATCTCTCAAGCTCGATTCCGAAAGATTCGGCTGTTTGCTGGTAAATTGGAAATACTTTGTATGCCAGTTCAATCGATTCACTGCCAATCGTGTCATCGTCTTCGGGGTCTTTAATGGCTCGTAACCCATTAAAAGCTTTTGCAGCAATCGGCCAATACTGGCAGGCTGAATCAGCTAGTTTTTCATATTTGGAGCTATAACCTTCGCCTCTCATTTGCAAACAACATTGAATCGCATGTTTCGAGGCAACAAGACAAGTTTCATGTATCAGAGAGGAAAAGTGAATGCGATCCTCATCGTCTGCCTTGCCCCACGGCCTGACTTTGCCAGTCTCCCATCGAAATGATCTTTGAAAGAAATTCCGGTAACGATCAGAATACGGTAAGGAAGATTCTGCAAGTTCGATATCGCCCCAAACAACAATCCCGTCACGTTTGGCTGCTGTATGAAACGGT
>CAZWUO010000163.1:0-6889 GCA_964636675.1 uncultured Ectothiorhodospiraceae bacterium | reverse complement strand
TTCGATATCGCCCCAAACAACAATCCCGTCACGTTTGGCTGCTGTATGAAACGGTAGTCTTTCTATGGCAAAATCTGATTGACTAGCAAGGTGAATATCCACCCGCTTTTCTGTCTGACAAAGTTTTATTGATATCCTAGCTTGCTGATGCTTACGCTCTAAAGTCTTGTCTTTAGTAATGGCGTAAATGTCGATATCGGAGTTCGAATTTGCGTTGCCCCGTGCCATGGAACCATATAACACCAGAGCAAGAAGTTGCCCACCTAACACTTCAAGCGAAGCGTTAACTACCAGGGCAAGGTCTTTGTTAATTACGTCGGCATCACTGTTAAGATCTGATGGGGGTAAAATGTTATGGGTCATTTTCTGCTTGATTTTCTAGTAATGTGTTAGATTGCTGCTCACGTGAGAACTGGAAGGATGACTATAAACTCACTTTAAGCTGATATTCATTTATGTTTCTCCTTGGTTCGAGTCTTAAAGTCTGGCTCAAAGTGCTGTGAATCAGGTTCATAAACAGTTCTTTACGACTAATTTACCGGGTTACGCTGCCGTTCATATATCCACTTAGACAAATCCAACCTGTCGTCTTTTATCTACATCATTGTGTGATTGAACCAATACATCAACAGCAACATTAATTCCTCTCAAAGCCTTGTATACTTCACGACACCTTTTATATACGGGTTGATCTGTCTCAGAAACGATGATGTACAAATCAACATCGCTTGATTCCTTTGGTTCGCCCCAGGCGTACGAACCAAATAAAATAATCTTCTCCGGTTTCAGTGCCTTAACTATTCGTTCTTTAATTTCGTCTAACAATTCAGCTGTGACGGTTTGCATCAGTAAGTATCCGTTGTATTTGTTCATTCTCTAAAACAATTTCGATAGTAGCTATTGTCACAAAACAACATTGCATTAACCATAGAGCAGGTAGACTACTAACAATTCGGTCTTCATTACTATTTCTTGTCAGACAAACCCATCACCTACCTGGGGGTTATTTTCCAAATTTGCTTTTTTCAATCACAAAGGCTGAAAGTAGATCAACATTTTGTTTCATTTTAATCGCTAGATCTTGCCCAAGCTCCCAAGTATCTTTTTGAGATATTTTTTTTCTAAGAAATATTGCGATATCAATATCACTTTCTTTAGTCTCAAATTCAGTTCCCCAAGAGCCAAAAAGATAAATGGCAAGCAGATCATCTTTAAATTGCTTTTTTAAAGTTGACGCTATTAGACTAATTTTTTCGGGTCTTTGCATGATTATCTCTACGTCTCTATCGAACTGAGGATAATTTGGTTATTCAACTTATATTTGAAAGATACATCCAACTTCATATCCTTATAAACACTCACTCAATTCGTCAGCTGGTTTCTCGACACGTTTTGGTGGATGCGCTGCGCTTATCCCCCCTACGGGAAATATATTAAGCATAAGGAACCACTAAAAACTTTGATAAATTGAAAATAAAAACCATGACCTTAACGGATGCGGCACTAGCCGTTTTTACTGTTTAAAAGATTTTCCATTTCTCTTACAAAGCGAGTTGCTTTACTAAGCATCAACTTCACTTGGTCTATCTCAAATCCCGAAAGTTCGACGTAATCGACTGTTTGCCTATTCTCGAACAAAAGATCAATATCTGACTCACTCACTCGAAATAACAAGCTTTTGTGGAATACGTTTTTTATCCAAGTCCATCCACGTCGTCGCAAAATCACATACACGATTAAAACAATCCACTAGCAAAAAACTATATTTTTTTGCCAACATGAGATCTTTGGCAAAACCTTCTTCGTCTTCCATGTATTCATGTACAAGACGATTGCGAAGCTTACGCACCTCCAACGAGGCAATAACTTATCAGCGATGGTATCTTGCATGCGTCTAAACCGGGAAATATACGCTTCTAATCGCTCGGCAAGTTCAGGATTGTTATTCAAACCACCGACCCAGACGGTATCAATGGGTTGTGAAAATAGACGACTATCGCTTCTGCTCCGATAATAAACCTCGGCGGGGGTCAGTTCGACCAACGCATCTGGATACCGGGTGGGAATATAGAGCTTATCCAAGGCCAACGCCGAATCGAGTAAGCTATCGTTGGGAGTTACCTATCTTTATCAGTTTTGCGCGTTCGTTCATAAATTCACCTTACTCGACGCCAACCATAAAAATATATACTGTAATTACTTGTTATCAAGCATTTAGAATAAAGTTATCATTCCCAACAATGAAAAATTTTCATACCATTTTCTGGTGGATGCGCTGCGCTTATCCCCCCTACACAAAATTAACAACGGTGCCTAAAATGTAGGGTGGATAAGCGTAGCGCATCCACCGAGAACTCAAGAAACTTAAAACAAAAGACCACGAACTTAGGGGTGTGACAGCGCCCCAATAACACAGGTTTCAACAACTCGGTTATCGCTTGCTAGGGTTAATTTTCACCCCACCCTCATGCACCCCATACCTGGATGTTTTGATTATCTATTTTTTCGCTACGCTGCCAGATTTTATCATCCCAACTGATCTCCGGTCGTCGGTCGAAAATGATCAAGTGTGCTTCTTCGGCACCACAGCGATCGACATAATCGGCGGTTTGTTTTAGGCCTTCAGTCAAGGTCTGTTCCAAGCTTTTGTGCAGGAGTTTGAGTTCGATGACGATGCGCTGCATCGAGCCGTTATAGCCTTGTTTTTCATCGAGTGGCCATTCTACGAATAAATCAGTACGCCGACGGCCCAAGCCGTATTCCCGGTTAACACGTCCGCCGCCATTGATGATGCGTTGTAAAAAAGCTTGCAGTAATAATTGTGGGCCGGCTTCTTTGTAATCGCATTTTTCCATCCAGGCATCGGAATGCTCGCGGAAAAATTGCTGGAAGGCCGCAAGCAATTTAGGCATATCTAAGTGATTGTCCGGGGTGAGATACCATGCTTGTTCATGGGTCAAGACAACTTGGATCGGCCAGGTGAGCTCACGGGGTATCACTTCTTGGTAGATTCGGTTAGCTATTTTCAATGACGGCTGACTGGTGATTAAGCCAAGGTCAGTGACGTATTGAATATCGTCTGCTGGAAATTTTTCTGCGACCAACTCGCCACGCAGCAGGGCTGCAATGACTTGATGCACACGCTCTTCTTTTAGCTTGTCGGTGAGTTGATCTAAATGGGTGGCTCGCGATTGAATCAAACTTTCCCGCGCCGCGCGATAATGTTCTAGGCTTAACGGCATAGTTCGATCACGTGCTTCTCTGTCGTCCCAGGTTAGCGCGTAACCCAGGGCATTCACCAGCCACGGCTGTCCACAGGTGTCTTGCCACAGTTCTGGAAACATCTCCGGCGCAAAGGTTTGCCCGGTTTGTGCCGTGTGTTGTGCATAGAGATTTTCTACTTCCTCTTTATTAAAATTACCCAAGCGCAAGGATTTTGCTTTGATGTTAAACGCAGAACCGCCCGTGATAATTTCGTTTTGCGCCGTGTGGATGCGATAGTCACGCACATCGCGCACGCCGCAAAGTATCACCGTTTGTGGAAAAGCACTGGGGCGTTGGCCATAACCCGCGCGGATTTGGCGTAACAGTGATATTAACGTATCGCCCACTAAGGCATCGACTTCGTCTAACATCAGCACGACGGGCTTACCCGCTTCACGCGCCCAACGAGAAAGCAACGCGCTCAATGCGCCTTCTGGTCCCGCTTCGTCGAGCGCGACCTTTGCCCAAGTTTTGAAGCGCTTATCATGCAGATGAATGTCTGCTTGCTCGGCGATTTGCGTGACTACGGTAAACATTCCTCGTGTCACATCGCCACGTACAGCCTGCGCTGCTTCAATATTGCTGTAAAGCGCCTGGTATTTATCATGGCTATTGAGATGGTGCATCAACGCGAGCAACGAGGTAGTCTTGCCGGTTTGCCGTGGAGCATGCAAAACGAAGTAACGCTTTTGCTCGATCAGGTGCTCTACTTCAGGCAAATCAATGCGCTTTAGCGGATCAATAATATAATGATCGCTCTCTATGCAAGGACCTGCGTTATTAAAAAATCGTTCCAATCTGCTTACACTCTGTTAATAATCCGTTGTTGCATGATTAGTACACTGTCAAGACTCTAGACGATAAAATGGTGGATGCGTTTCACTTATCCACCCTTCACTTTTAACAAGCTTATGCTTTTCATCAATCACTAAAGAGGACCGAGACTGATAATCAATGTATTGGGCAAGAGAGGCGGCAAGCGTTTTTTGGCGCAAGCATAGCAGAACCACGTTGAGCATAAGGCGCTAATTCAACAACCGAACCCAATACTTGTCGATTTAGGTTAGACACGCTACCGCCCTACAATGCATTATCTGCCTCGTATCATTATTTAAATATCACTCCCTAGAGAGCCTCTGATTTTAAATCAAGCATCTAACTTATTGCGCGCACATTTCCTGGGCGCAGTGTACAAAACCACGAAACTCAAACCACTTAAAAAATCAACGCTTAGCCAATAGCTTCTACAAAATGTTTTGGCACTGAAACTGAAGATTGCTGCCCAATGATATTGAGCAATACGATCACCCTATCACTGCCATTAGACGCTGAAAAAATCGCTTCATAGCCTTGCAACGCGCCATCAGTGATGCGTACAGTCTGACCGGATGTATATTTTTTTTCTGGAACATTGATATAGCCGTGTTCACAGACTTCCGTCTTTAATCGGGTGACCAAGCTTTCGGGCACCGCGAGCGGCAGTGAGCCAAATCTTACTAACATGGAAACACCAAGCGTAGACCTAATGGGCGCCCATTGATCGGTATCACAATCAAGACTGATAAACAAATAACGCGAAAACAACGGAACTATCTTGTTTTTTGCCGCCCGATGAGATTGTCGCGACTCACGCAGCTTGGGTAAAAATACTTCGTATCCCTGACGAATTAAGTTCTCTGCAGCCAGCTCTTCTTGGCGCGGTTTGGTATACACCAAATACCAATTTTTTTGCTGCTTCTTTTCTGGGGTCGCGTCATCTAGGGTCTGTTGACGTTTCATTTACAGAGACTCCTGATTTGAAACTTCTTTGCGCAATCGAGCGATTTCCCTTTCCAACATTTCGTATTCAGTCAATTTTCGTTTGAGAAACCGCGCGGTCACCTTGGTTTTTTCTTCAATGCCTTTGGGTGTTAAAAAATAAAAGTAACGCCGCTTGTCAGGATTATTCTTAAAGTTTTTCACTTTCACCCAACCTTTTTGCTTCAATGCTTGCAAGCAAAAATTAGTTTTCCCCAGACTAATACCTAATGAAACCGCTAATTCCCGTTGACTAATATCCGGGTTTTCTGCCAGCAGTTTTAATATTTTATAACGAATTTCTTCGGTCATAGCGACTTCATAATACAATCCCGTTTTCAATAGCGTTCTAATGTACGGCTGACAAAATCGAACCCGGCCACATGCAAAGCACATCAATTTTTTGATCACCGAGACGACGTTGAATTAACGCGGTTAATTTTGCAGACTTCAAGCCCGCGGCTTCTATTGACTCAGAACATTCAACCAACAAATCAATATCACCCCCTCATAAGCAATCATCCACCCGCGAACCAAACAAGCGAACCGTCGCGACAGGCCCAAATACTTCCGCGGTGGCTTCGCGTATCACGCTTTGTTGGTGTTCGGTTAGACGCATCTGCTTTCTTTATTGCCTTGCTCTCATCTTGCTTGCTAACTTAATCGCAGCCCCGCTACGCTAATTTTTTTTCCACATAACGCAAAATATTTTCAAACGCTGAACTCAGCTCGCTACTAAACTTATCAGCTTGCATTAATGCGGGAAGCATTTCTTCCTCGTCATCAATGTATTCATGGACGAGTTTGTTTCTTAGTCTTCTCATCGCAATCCAGTCATCAGACCTGCTTATCAACCCTAACTTTTCAATGCGATTTAAATTATCTATCGCTGTACCTGGGGTTTCACCAACGGCATATAAAAACCTGGGCAATAACTTGTCTATCACCGTATCTTGCATGCGCGCGAACTTAGCGCCAAAAGATTCCAATCGGTCCTCCCCCTCTGGGGTGCTCAACAAGGCGCTTAACCATTCTTTCGTCAGAAGATCGTGTTGTGGAAATAATCGCCCTCTTACCGATTGCAGATAACGATTTTCTTTTGCGACAACATCAAGTGTCTGCCTTAACCTCTGTATTGAGCGGGTATCCGTCATAAACGAACGCCGGTAGCCAAAGCTTGTTTATGTATTTCCTTCAGTGCTGCAGCCGACTGATGAATCACTATATCTATTCGCTGATCCCCTAGTTTTTGCATCAATCCCGCGTGTAAACTCAGCTCCTTTGGCAAAATATTTTCCAGTGGATGGTCTGTTTCAATATACAAATCAATATCTCCGCCTTTAGCACGATCATCAACGCGCGATCCAAACAGCCATATTTCCGCATCAGGCCCAAAATGCGCATGGACTTCATTCTTAATAATGTTTTGTTGCTCAAGACTGAGGCGCATAAATATTTTTCGACCTCGTATTTAGGGGCGTTTGGCTATCCCGTTACCCCCGTTGCTTTAGGCATACCCCAATCACTCCAAATATGCCATCTACAATAAACTTCTATGTTCACAAGATGAACAATCAAAAGGCAAAAACCCTGCCGATTTATCACACCTAACCACACAGGCGCAAATGTGTAAAAAACAAGTTCAAGCAATGAACAAACATCCCGTAACGATACTCGAACATTGGTGATTTAGCAAGCTCGGCAAATTCCAGGCACTTAGAAAACCTGCTGAAAACTATCCTCTCAATGCCTACATTGACCCTAGATTCCGCAGTTAACCGCTATGAGATATCATTAAGCGATTGATGAGAAAACGAATGAGTTTGTT
>CAZWUO010000162.1:0-8892 GCA_964636675.1 uncultured Ectothiorhodospiraceae bacterium | reverse complement strand
AAGTGAACCTCTGAGTTTTTTCAAAGCAAGGCTGTGCTTGGATCTGCGCTTACGGCGTTATAGTTGGAACACGCATAATATTTCGAAAGAACAGGTGTTTTCAGATTCCTGGTTCTTTTTCTCAATATTGACAGCCTACAGCCGACACATATAATTAAACATATATTTTTTTTGGAGTCGGTGATGGGACAAGTAACAATCTATTTGGAAGAAGAAATCGAACAGAAAATGGTTGATGCGGCAAAATCTGCCCAACTATCAAAGAGTAAGTGGATAGCGAGACTTATTTGCGAAAAAGTAGCAAACGAGTGGCCTCAATCTGTTGTAGAGCTGGCAGGATCATGGGAAGACTTTCCGTCCATTGATGATATTAGGTCTAATGAAGGAAAAGATACCCAGCGCGAGGTATTATAATGTATGTCATTGATACAAATACATTAATCTACTTCTTCAAAGGAATGGGGAGCGTTCCTGATAAGTTTCTTGAGGTATCCCCAAAAGATATCGCTATTCCGTCAGTGGTGTTGTACGAATTAGAGCATGGAATAGCGAAGTCTACTTCTCCACGAAAAAGGCAAGCTCAATTAAAGGCGTTATGCTCCTTGGTTGAAATTCTGCCATTTGAAGAGGTGGCAGCACGCTTTTCTGCTTCGATCCGAGCTAACCTTGAAAAGAAAGGTATACCCATTGGTACTTGTGACGTATTAATTGCGAGTACTGCGCTAGCGAATAAAGGAATATTGGTCACCAACAACACGAAGGAGTTTTCAAGAGTATCTAAATTAAAGTTAGATAATTGGTACAAATAAAATCTAACGAATCAGTTGTAGTAATTGAAAATTACGCACATTTAGTTCCTTGCTATTGAAAAAAATGACGAAATATTTCTCAAAACAATTATCCCAAGTCACAAAGCAACTAAGCAGTATATAGGTGATGCAAATGAGTCAATTAGACGCTGAAGAAAAAGAAGTTTAGCCATAAACAAGAGTCCACAGTAATAGATGCCCGCTTACCAAGAAATTATTGCACATTTAGAAAAATTGGCAGATTCTGAAATTGCCGAGCATTCTCAACGATTCTTTAAAACAGGAAAAGGTGAATATGCTTATGGTGATAAATTTCTTGGGATACGAGTACCAGTATTAAGAAAAACAGCTAAGCTATTCCAAAAAACATCTGTAGCTGAAACAAAAAAATTACTTAAATCAGAATATCATGAGATAAGATTACTCTCATTGTTTATATTACTCATTCAGTATTCAACAGCCAGCGAAGAAAAAAGAAGTCATTTATAATTTATATTTGAAGCACACAAAGTATATTAATAATTGGGATCTTGTAGATAGTTCAGCGCATCATATAGTTGGTGCATGGCTATCTGAAAAAAATCGCTCAATATTATATGAATTAGCAAACTCAAAAAGACTATGGGATCGGCGCATCGCAATCATGTCTACTTTTTATTTCATAAAAAATGGCGAATTCAATGACACTCTTCAATTATCAAAAATACTTATAAACGATCCAGAGGATTTGATTCATAAAGCGGTTGGCTGGATGCTTCGTGAAATCGGAAACCGTGATCAAAAAACAGAGGAAAAATATTTAATACAACACTATAAAAAAATGCCTCGAACAATGTTGAGGTACTCAATAGAGAAATTTAGCAAAAAAAGAAGGCAAGAATATTTAAAGGGTGAAGTATAAATACAGCTAAGGAGCCCCTGATTATAAATCATTCAAGTATTTTATTCAGATTTGCCGTTAGTATGCTTAAAGACTAATAATTTATGTATAGATATTATGTGGCAAAAATAAGCTATAGCAACAAGTAAACTAGGGATAAAAATAAAGGGAAAGTTTACTACCGCTACATTTGGCTGGTTTATTCCAAACTGCTGAAAAGGATATGGAATAGAAAGTATCGCAAGTGTAGAAATAGTGATGAGAAGCATTAAAGATATTATATTCCATGCAAGCAATACACGGTTAGAGATTTTGTTTTTGGAAAAATATAAATATGCAACAATCGGCGCTGTTAAGCCAACCAATATATCAAAATTACTGCCATAATAAGTCATTATTTTTGGTATATAACCCGAAGAAAAAAGTGCTGAGAATACAATCAGCTCAAGGGGTAACCTGAATGTATGGATATAAGTCATTGTTGATAGTGATAGCATTTTGAAATAATTACTTTTCCATAAAAAAATCAGAGAAATAAAAATAGCAATCATTGGAGGAGCTACCATCAGGAGTCCACGCGGTGGCAATTCATACGATGAAGTATAGAAAGATTGACTCGCTAAAATGCTATGAATGATAAGCCAAATGAGAATGACACCGCATAAAACCCATGCAGTTTTCTTTTTTCCCATTTGTTTAAGCGGCTCTACGAGCATTTTAACAAAAAAGAACAAAGTAACGGCACATATGATCACAAATGTATAAACAATATGGTCTGGTAGGTTGGTTAACATTCAATTGCCTATATAATGATAATGAAAGTGAGTTTTTAGGTTATTAGTCTTTGCTCATTCAACCAAGGGGCAAAAATGACATTATAGGGGTCATATAGGACAAATATGAAAAAAGTTGCTGTTTTAGCATTTAATAACTGTTTGACATCGAGTGTTATTGGGGTTCTTGATGTGTTTGAAATTTGCAACAATTTTTGGAAACAACATAATAACTCTCAAAATTCATTTTTTGACCTAAAATTATTTACCGTAAATGGTAATTCAGTCAATAGTTTTAATTCTATACCTATTAATTCGTTGAATTCTTTAGATGAAGTTTCAAAAGTTGACGTAGTTATTATTCCACCAGCAATGAGTCAGATTGACCAAGCTATCGAAGAGAATAAGGATTTAATTCCCTGGTTTGATAAAATGCGTTCGCAAGGTGCTGTTCTCGCGTCAATATGCACTGGAATATTCTTTTTAGCTAAGGCAGGACTACTGAATAACAAAACAGTGACGACTAACCCACTAATGGCAAGTTTATTTCACGAACGCTATCCAAGTATTAAAATGGATCTTGATCAAGTTTTAATTGACGAGGGAGATATCATAACTACCGGCCCGACCTATGCGTTTATTGACTTAGTCATTTATCTGATTGAAAAATATTGTGGCTTTGATTTAGCGCTTCAGTGTTCAAAATTATTACTTCATGATAAAAACAGATCAAAACAAACACCTTATTTAATCTCTGCAATTCAAAATAGACACAAAGACCCAGAAATAAAAAACATCCAAAATTGGATGGAGCTTAACTGCACAAGGGCTGATATAAATATTGATGCATTGGCCGATAGATTTCATATGAGTTCTAGAAATTTTGCCAGAAGATTTCAAAAAGTAACAGGAAATACGCCATTAGTTTATCTACAGAGAATGCGTGTCGAAATTGCGAAAAAGAAGCTGGAAATCACCCACCTTAGTATTGATGAAATCACCAATGATGTGGGGTATTCCGATAGAAAATCGTTCGGTAGATTATTTCGCCGATACACGAGTTTATCACCGAGTGAATATCGCAGACGTTTCTCTGAACGACAAGTAAGTGCAAAATGATTATAAAGGGAGCAAATGATGAGTTCTTTGAACAATGACGAGATAAGCAAGCAATATGCTCGGGTGGCCGAAAATAACAACACTGATTGCTGCAATATGCCCACGGCTAGCGCTGAAACGCTCTCGCAGAAAATAGGTTATTCTGATACCGATATTGCTGCGGTACCCGTAGGTGCGAATATGGGGCTTGGTTGTGGTAATCCCCAAGCCATTGCCGCCTTGAAAACGGGTGAAGTTGTTCTTGACCTTGGTAGTGGCGGCGGCTTTGACTGTTTTCTTGCCGCACAAAAAGTTGGCGCTTCCGGACAGGTTTTGGGGGTAGACATGACCCCTGAAATGATTACCAAGGCTCGTATTAACGCAGAGCAGGGTGGCTACCAAAATGTTGAATTTCGGCTTGGTGAAATAGAAAACCTGCCCGTTGCAGACAATAGTATAGATGTTGTCATATCAAACTGTGTGATCAATCTCTGTAAAAATAAGTTACAAGTATACAGAGAAATAAAACGAGTGCTCGTTAATAACGGGCGGCTAATTATTTCAGACACCCTAGGGTCTGTTGACGTTTCACTTTCATCACTGCTGGAGCCACTTTTTTCGCCCTACAAGGCGGAAGAAGTGCCGTGTAGTGACTCTACTCAAGCGACTGACAACGCAGTAGGACGGAAAAAGCGGCCCAGCCCTTCGGGTTGCGCCTGAAAAAACGCCACTCGGCGTTACTCCTCGTTCATTTGGAATAACCAATCCTCTCTCCTCGTGCCTGGATTGGCGTTTTTTCAGACGCAACAGGGGTGAAAATGAAACGTCAACAGACCCTAATCCATAATGACTTTTCTAATAAGGAAAAAGAGAAGCTAGAAGAGCTAGAGGAAATATACAATCGATTTATTACAGTAGAACAATACCGAGCGCTGCTGAAAGAAGCCGGTATTATTGACGCTGCGGTGCTTGTCAAAGGCGCATCTTGTTTTACGCCCGAAACCAGCGATCCAATTGCACAGCTTATTTATCAAAAATTGGGTAAAGATTGGAATGCAAGTAAACAATTTTCCAGCGCACTGGTGACCGGGAAAAAAGATGTGACGGCAGGATAGAAATGGAAAAATTCTGGCCTTTTTGAGGAATTAAAAAGTCGACTTGAATTTTAGTCATGTGGTATCACTTTCCTAACTGGGTAAGGGCTTGCTTGATCTCACTCCCCATCGCATAACATCTGGAACACAAGACGCGATAGCTCCATCAGATCGTTTTTGCCACCACTGGCTCACCGGTGGAGTCTAGAGTAAACAGAGGCCGGATCGGCGGACGATAACGCAAAAATGGCATCCATCGGGCAAGCCCGCGAAATACACTACGCCGATTCATCGCTAGCGCGTACGCCACATATACTGGGTCCCACGATAAGTGCCGCTCCTCAGTGCGTGCCCGTGCATAATAAATGAGATTCACTCCTAACAGTAACAAACAATCGCGCAACGCATCAAATAGAGAGCTATCAACGATGAAAGGAATGGCGATGAGCCACCAAGTGATATTCTTGGCCACATACGCCGGGTGTTTACTAAAACGGTATGGCCCATTGGTGACGATGCCGCGATGCGTGAGATTGGAAAAACGCAGACCAAAAGCCACCGAGCTAAAAGCGTACAAGCCCGTGAGCAGTAAGATGCTCACCCCCCATACAACATACCACTCCGGTGAATCTGCCAACCAATTACCCCAAGAAAAGCGATCGATATTGTAAGCCAGGTAGGAACCATAAATCACCGTCCAGAACGGTTCATAGCTGACGAGTCCCGCCAACCAACCTGACAAGGTAGGCTCAGTCGTGCGAATGTGAGTGTCCAGCACACGCAGGGTCAGCGCATAGCCCACCACCACAAAAACCAAATCAATCGTATAAAACAATTCCCAGAAAAATTGATAGCCATAAACCATATCACTCGCCAAACGGTCGAAATCTACTTCGCGTAAAAAAGCCACCCCACCCTGAAAAAAACCGAACATCAACGGCAAGAAAAACCCCTTTACCAACCAACCCAAGGCATACTGTCCGAGCACTGGCCAACACACGACCGAGCAACGCCCAAGCAGCAACATACCCATCTGCCAGTATCCATCTCGTGGCCGCTGCATGCGACGATCTAGCCACGCAAAATAAGGTATGGCACCCAATACTAATAACGGCAATGCGATCTCTAACAACGCCCAGAAAGGTCGGTAAAAATCGGTTCGATAAATGGGAAATAGCCAATACGCTAAAGCGATAAGGCCTAGTGTCAGATAATACCCCAACAACTTAAGCCCTATCCGACGCCAATCAAAAGCGGCCACCGTCACTCCAAGACCCGTACTAGGCCGTCGATGCACGCGCCGACCCAGTAACTCCAATAAAATCATCGGCAGGGCTAAAGCAATAAGCGTAATCAGCGCAGCCGCCACGGCATCTGGCTGCTGCCAGTGACGCAACCACATAATGGCAATGAGGAAACATCCAAAACCCAGCAGGTTAACCCGCATGGAAGTACAAGACACCGGCAAAGGCGGAATAATATTTTTATTTTGTTGCGTCATTCAAATCCTTGTGAGCTGATTTTACCTTGCACTCCCGAAAGAAAAAAACGATGAACTTAGCTCAAGGCTTGCAAGTATTTTTGAATGATATCCGATTAAAAAAGCAATAACTATTTGCGTTCAAAGAAAGTTGAGTTTCGTATTGCCATCATGTTCAAACCACCCCTCAACACGACGAAGCTTGCCGGTCGAGACACCGGAGTAAATGCGTATATTGAGTCTTTTTCAACGTCATTATCGTTTGTCAGATGACTTACTATCAGAAACTCCTTATACCTTAGGCAATGCACAACGGCAGAGATGTAATCGATAGGGCGACGCAGGAATCAAAGCCAGACACGGAATAAAACTTAAACCTCTATCATTACGGTGAGAGAACTCTGGAAAATTTGTGAGTTAGAAAAATAAGACCATCATGCGGAAGAATCAATTACATTTATAAACGATCTTTATCTTGCCTTAACTTTAGTATCTAATCCTTTTAAAAAACCCTTTATTTTTTCATTGGTTTAATTCAGGTGTCAGGATCAAGCCTGAACGATTAGAATACATCTTATTTTTAGCACCTAATATCTACACCTTTGCCCCATAAATGAATGACCCGATGAATAAGCTCTTTTATCCGTGTATCTGATAGAGCAAGGCCTTTATTAAATCTGATGCAGCTTTTTCCTGTATTAATTCCATTTAATAGCTTTCCATCTGGGTCAATTTTTTTAACATCACCAACATAAAGGCTGACGTAATTTTTCTGTACATTGAGATGAAAAACATTACTCTTTTTATCACCATAACAGAGCATCTTGTAATTGATTCCTTCCTTCAGATTTGGAGCTGTTAATTTAATTAACACTCTGAGTTCTTCAAGCTTTTCTCGTCTCCAATCGTTATCGAGCATTGCGATATATTCTGAGGGTGTTTTCACATCGTATTGCATGATGATTCGCGTGTTATTAACCGATTATAGAAGACTGGAAATATGCATTTACTATATTTTTCGTGAGGCTGAACTTACCAAAATCATACTCTTGCAACTCATACTCAGTAACATACTTAACTTCTGCTAACTCAGGACTTAACTCTAGCACACCTTGCGCCTCAATATGATACGCAATTATCAGCTGGTTCAGTTTATTAAAGGAAAAATGCCCAATGAATTTAATCTCTTTACTGAGCAAGCCAAGCTCTTCTTCAACTTCTCTGGCTATCGATTTTTCGGGTAATTCATGCCGTTCAAGAAATCCGGTTAGCATGGAAAACATGCCTTCTTCCCATACGGAATTTCTCGCTAAAACATACTTTCCATTGAACTTAACAATACCCGCCACCACTGGAATTGGATTATCCCAGTTTACAAAATCACACTGAATATCTGAACACGCATACCTATCTATGGAATCAATAATTTCGATTTGTAATTTATTTCTGCATTTAGGGCAAAAATTCATGTGCTTTTATTTAAATTCGTAAACGAAGCTAACGATTCTCTTTTTTTATTTTACTCAGTGACAACAATATATCTCTACTCTGAGCGCGCACTGTATAGTCTTCATTTACATAGGCAAATGCTACCTTGCCATCTTGGGAAATGGTAAATATGGATGGAATAGCAATGATATGATGTTTTTCTCCAGATGATCGTTCCAAATCTATATTGTACTGTTCCTTATAAGTTTTTACTAAGCTGTCTGATGTCTGGTTTACCACTCGGTATTGCTTGACTAAATCGGCCCTAGAGTCGCTAATCAAGGTCATATCCAAGCTCGCCTTTTCTTTGGTCTTCTCTATTTCATCCGGTGTATCAACACTAATTGCCACTAACTTAGCATTATAGCTGCTTAGCTTAGGTACGACTTCAGTTTGCAGTTTTTGCAACTGGCGATTACAGTATGGACACCACCCACCTCTATAAAACACTAAAACGACAGGGCCGTCTTGCAGACTTTTTCTAAGATCAAACTCCGATCCGTTGATGTCTTTTAGCGTGATTTGCGGCGCCATGTCCCCCACTGAAATTCCAGAAGTGCTTGACGAAAATGCTGTTGAGGACAAAAAAAACACCAATAGACCTAAAAATATATTACGCACAAAGCTTCTCCTAGCTTAGTTCCTTGAAAATAAATATTTTTTGAAAATTTTATGCGTATCCACGCCTTATTATTTTATCCCATAGGCCTCGAATTAACACTAATTGACTCTCCCTGATATATTTTTTAATAACTCACCGTCATATTCTTAGTAAATTATAATATTCAACCATATCGTCTTATGCCCATCACCTAAGACGCCTGCTTAACATCAGCATACTGATTAGTCCCCAGCCATACAGCGATATTCTTTTTAAGGTAAGAAGAACCTCTTATTCGTATACTCTTTTCCCGTATAGATTTCATTATCGTGCTATCACCCATCCAAACGGCAGTGAGCGTTTTTAAATCTGTGGATATTGTTAGGTCTACGTCATAACCCAAGTCTTTTAAACAAACATCTACATCGCCATCGTTTATTACTAACCACCAATTTCGAAATTTTGAAGAGTAGTCCGTAAACTCAATTTGAATGACTACTCTTTTTCCTTTGAAGAAGTGAGCATTGAGAGAACGATGGATGTCCCATACCAACAGAGATGGATCAAGATCATCTGCGGATAGATCGCTGCGCACCCACCGGTGTCCCCATACGCCGAGTTGAAATATGATGGGAATGAGTTCTTTTCCCGCAACACTCAAGTAGTAAC
>CAZWUO010000161.1:0-8901 GCA_964636675.1 uncultured Ectothiorhodospiraceae bacterium | reverse complement strand
CATGCTAAATATCCAAAAGTGGCCTTTGAGCACGTCTATTTTATTCGATATTGATCCTGAACTGGTCGTCAAACGCATTACCGGCCGACGAACATGTACCGATTGTGGACAAATGTACAACACCTTTTTCTCACCCTCAAAGACGCCGAAACAATGTGACAAATGTGGCGGCGAACTCAGCCAACGCGCCGATGACAACGAGGAAACGATCCGCAACCGATTAAACGTCTATGCTGAGCAAACCGCACCGCTGATAGATTATTACCGGCAACAAAACAAATTACAGACGATTGAAGCTGAAGGCGATATTCAACAAATTTTTGCAAACATTTGCAAGATCATTGATCAACTTAAAACAAGTGAATAAAAGAATCAAGGAATAACCGTGGCACAAAATAGTAAATATGTAGGCTCTACCTTTCCCATTACCCGCATGCGCCGAATGCGTAAAGATGACTTCAGTCGCCGTTTAATGCGCGAAAATGCTTTAAGCGTAGACGATTTAATTTTTCCAATATTTGTACTTGAAGGAAAAAACCAGCGCGAATCGATCGCCTCAATGCCCGGGGTTGAACGCTTGAGCATTGACTTGCTCGTAAAAGAAGCCAAAACCATTGCCAAGCTTGGCATACCTGCGATGGCTTTATTCCCCGTTACGCCGGACAATGTTAAATCTCTAGACGCTCGCGAAGCATATAACGCCGACGGTTTGGTACAACGTGCAGTGCGCGCCATAAAAAATGCAGTACCTGAGCTTGGAGTCATCACGGATATCGCGCTTGACCCCTTTACCACGCATGGCCAAGATGGCTTAATCGATGACTCCGGTTATGTGATGAATGATGAAACGGTAGAGGTATTGATTCAGCAAGCAGTTTCCCATGCCGAAGCCGGGGTAGATATTGTCGCACCCTCCGATATGATGGATGGGCGCATCGGTGCCATCCGTGAAACATTAGAAGATGAAGGCCACCGAAATGTAAAAATTCTCGCCTACGCCGCAAAATATGCATCGAGTTTTTATGGCCCCTTTCGCGATGCTGTTGGCTCTTCTGCAAACCTAGGCAGTAGCAATAAATACAGCTACCAAATGGATCCCGCAAATTCAGACGAAGCCTTACGCGAGGTTGCGCTAGACATCCAAGAAGGCGCCGACATGGTGATGATCAAACCCGGCATGCCTTATCTCGATATCGTTCGACGCATTAAAGAAAACTTTGGACTACCCACTTTTGTATACCAAGTTAGCGGCGAATACGCGATGTTAAAAGCGGCGAGCCAGAATGGTTGGCTGGATGAAAAAGCAGTGGTTCTAGAATCACTGCTATCAATGAAACGCGCAGGCGCAAATGGTATTTTAACGTATTATTCCAAGGAAGTTGCACGCTGGCTGGAAGCGTAACCCAATACTCGCTAACTAGGATAGGATTAAATATATTTAATCCACCAAAAAATCAAGCCGCTCGTCCGCTTTTAATGGGCTTATCTCAATAATTTCTGCGCTGACAATATTCTCTATAATAAATGGATCTTCATTCACGCGCTTTTTCAATTCTGCGAGTGAAATATTATATGCCATAACCCCGCCACCAAGGTTTGGTTTGATACTACCGGTCAATAAAAACACGCCAGCATCAAAACCGCGTTTAATCCATTCCATATGAGCCTCCATAAATTGCCCGGCGCGCGCTTTGTTGTCAGAAAACTTGAGTAATACAATGAACATCTCTTTCTCCTGTTTGTTATGCAATTCTTAGGTATAATAACTTAACCAGTCATACATCTTATTGATTTCCTGCCTGACAAATTTTTTATCCTGAAATGCACTCGCCAAAGTCGCCACACCCTGGCTCCAAACCAGAACATGCATGGCAAGTTCATCAGCATCTTCTTTACGACCAAGAAGTGTAAATTGTTTTCTTAACCAGACTCGAAATAATGTAAAAACCTTATTCGCCTCTTTTTTTGATGCATGCCTTAATTTGGCAAGCTCGGTACATAAGCTGCCAACCGGACACCCATGATTTTTAATCTTGTCCCAGCACGTCAAGCACTATATGAGCTCTTTCCCTTAGCCCAATTTCACCTGATTCGATGGGTTTCAAGGGTAGTCCTAATCATTAGATGGGGACTGACGCGTGATCAGAATGTTACATTCGCTTGCTCAATATTTTGAATTTAGAATCCGCAGTTAAACGCCGCGTCTAAGCCACTTGCTAAATAGCGGCGGTAACCACCAGTATTCAAAATTTAGCGCGCTGCCTGAGGATAAAACGGATGGAAAAACGACCTACGCAAGATTTCGCATCGAAATAGACATTTGAAAATGTAATACAGCCAACATCTTATAGGCAATCCGGGCGACTACAATTTATCTGCTATACAAACCTGGTTACGCCCGGCATCTTTAGCAAGGTATAAACGATTATCGGCAACTTTTATCAACGCCGCTACATCGCTTGCATCTTCTGGGTAACACGCTACCCCCACGCTAATTCTAACCGGATTTTCTCGCGCTGCGTGTTCTGGCCCAATGGCTGTTGCTGCAACATTTGAGCGCATTTTTTCTGCGACGTATGCAGCACCTTCTTTATCCGTAGAGGGTAGCAAAATAATAAACTCTTCACCGCCATATCGCGCAAGAAGATCATTCGCCCTGACACTTGATTTTAATACCTCGGCTAAGCCAACTAATACTTCATCTCCTGCGGGGTGTCCATAAGTATCATTATATTTTTTAAAAAAATCAACATCGGTAAATATAAGCGCACATTTATCTTGGTGTCTCATCGCATTTGCAATTCCGATATCTATCATTTCATGAAAATAACGAATATTGTATAAACCCGTAAGACCATCTTTAATCGCCAGCTCTTTTAGCGATTCATTGGCCAATTCAAGTTCTTCGTTATTCTCTTTTAATTTTTTTATCAAACTCTGATTTTCTAGGGTCAGGCGTATGGTGGTAGCCGCACGATGAATAACCGGAGGAATAATATCGATATCTTCAAACGGTTTAACCAGGTAATCATAAGCACCATTGCGCATTGCGGCTAACGCCGTATCAAAAGACGCATGACTGGTCATAATAATGACTTCGGTTTCAGGAGACTGAGATTTGACCATCTCTAACAATTCTAAACCCGACATCCCCGGCATGCGAATATCCGTCAACACAATGGCCACATCATGTTCCGCAAATAGTTTCATGGCAACCTGGCCATCTTCTGCTTCCAATACATCATAACCCTCGTCCATCAATATATCAGAGAGAATATCGCGAATACTCTCTTCATCATCGACAACCATTAGTTTTAATTTTATTTCATTTTTCATTGACCCCTCCTTTTTATACTTTATGCATACCCATTCAATTTAGCTGCTAATACATACCCGTAGCGAGTGTATTATCTACTGCGAAATATCTGCTTTTTTGTTGTTTCTTCTTTATTCGAATTATCTAAGCTTGAAGAATTTTTATCTTTTTCCTGTGCTTCAGAAATATCGCTATTTGACGGTAAACCATCATTGGACGCAGACTCTGTCTTACCACTGGCTTGCCGGGAAGTTTTTTCTTGCTCGTTGGCATTGCGTACAGTGGTTTGCTCGGGGTTTTGATTCGGCTTGTCACCGTATGCCAACTTAGGCAATACTATTCTGAACGTCGCCCCTTCGCCGGGTTCACTTTCCAGCTGTATCTCACCATGATGATCGCGAATAATGCCAAAGGTTACCGACAAACCCAGACCAGTGCCCTTGCCTGCTTCTTTGGTAGTAAAAAATGGTTCAAATATTTTTGATTGAATATCTTTCGGAATCCCTGGCCCGTTATCTGAAATTTCAATGACAATTTTATCGTCCCCTTGTTGATAGGTCGAAGCGCTTACTATACCGGGCTCTCCATCCATGGCTTGTTGCGCGTTAATCATGAAGTTCATTATGGTTTGTTGTAGTTGATTGCTGTTACCTTCAATTTGCGGTAAATCAGGTGCTAAATTCTTCTCGAGTTTAACTTGGTTTACCGACAATTGGTGATCGACAATTTGCGCTGCATTTTCTACCACCTCGTTAACGTCGGTCGCCTCGTACTCTAAGGTTTCTTGCCGCGCAAAGCGCATTAGGTTGTCTATAATTTCTTTACACCTTTTGGTTTCTTTCTCAATTCGCTTGAGGTTTCTAACAATCGGATGGTCTTCATCAAGTTTGCGCATTGACAGCTGCGCATATCCCAAAATACCGGTTAGCGGATTTTTAATTTCATGCGCGATACCGGCTCCAAGCTGACCAAACGCCGACATTTTTTCAGACTGCACGAGTGCTGTCTGCGCTTGGGCGAGTTCTTTTTCACGCTCACTCAATCCAGCAGCCATGGTGTTAAAAGAAGTTGCAAGATCACCAATTTCGTCACGTGAGTCAGCGGGTAGATGAATATCATAATTCCCCTCGGCAACAACCTGGGTCGCCAATGAGAGCTTCTCTAACGGACGGGTCATACGTCGCGACCACATAAGCCCGAGAATAGCCGAAATAATCAACAAGGCAAACGCTACGCCGGTCAAGGTATAAAGCAATTCACGTGCTGTAAGATAAGCCGCCGTCGTCGGTATTTGCGCCGCTGCAATCAAACCAAAGTGTTTTAAACTGGCGAAACCTCCGACTAGCTCGATTCCCTGACGTTTATAAGCCATGCTCACGCCCAAACTTTGCGCATTCAACAATGGCTTAATATCAGGCAACCAGTCCATAGACTTGCGCTTAGCGACAGCATCAACATTGCCGTGACTTAATAAAACATCACCGACATCCACCATTAGAAAGGTTTCAAACACCTGCGAACGTCCCGTTAAATTTAATAATTTATTGAGTTGGATAACGCCCGATACGGTGTAAATTATTCCTTCTTCGTCCATTTGCGCAAACGCTATCGTAAACATCGGCATCGATTCGGCTAAAGTAGAATTTTCGACGAATATCTTACCCTCTGAAATACTCACCATTGGAAGAGGATTATCGCGCCGATAGTTTTTTAACTGCTGAGAACTGAGTCCGGCTTCTTTGAGAATCTTGTTATCATAAACCGTCACGGGATCATGTTTATCCGTAATGATCGTAATCGCAACAAGATCAGAAAAGTCGATAAACAATTGGCGGATTAAATTGGCTTGATTCTTACGCGATAAATCTTTATTCACAATGATACGCGTGAAAACCTGGATTCGTTCAAGGTAACTTTGCATCAGTGATTCTGTTTCTTGCGCTAAATTGAGCGCGATAACCGATGTTAAATCGTAAATGTAAGTGGTTTTATCCGTATGAAATAGCTTTGCCATACTCACAGTGATAACCCCGACTACGATGGTTACCACCAGTAGCAAACCAATTAACATCTTAAATCGTAGGGGAAAACGCAGACTCTTCGCCATTTTCACTAAATTTTCCATAAATACGAGCGGTTTCATAGGCAATATTGCCTTGTGTATCAATCGCTTCTACAACGATGACATTACTCCCACTACGCAGCTGAAAGTCGAAGGAAAATTGCCCATTCGCATTCACTTCGACTTCCTGTCCATCGATCAGTACCTTAGCACCGGGTTCAGTCTCACCTGTAATGTTATAACGACTAATCGTTAGGGTTTTTGGAGGAAATCGTACTTTTAATCGTGGTGGCAGGTCATCACGTATTACCTTCAAGTGCATAATTTCGCTAAACTCTCCTTCTCCACCAATGTTTATCGTGCTCACCTTCCAATAATATTCACCTTCCTTTAGGTTGCCATGGGTAAAATAAGGTAGCTCCACCGTTGCTTGATCTACCACATCTAAAAACACATTATCTCGCGCTAACATAAAATGGTAGGCCCGCGCTGCTGTTGCCTCCTGCCATTCAAAATTTATTCGGGGTGGCAAATCTCTATAAATCGCTTCAAATCCATGTTTGGGCTGAATCAACACCGGGGGATCAGGTATCGGTTGCGGTATGGGTGTTGGCTTATCTATCTCCAATTGCACAGACTCCCTACTTTGGATCAATTGGATTAGACCTTCGGTCGCGATCTCTGCCTCTCCTTTATACATTGTTAACGCAGCAATTTTGGTCTTGGGATCAACCACAATTTTAAACTCAGGCTTGCCACCCTTTTTATCATCTAATTTAATTTTTGCCACACTGCCGTTAATCGCGATCTCATAGCTTGATGCGCCCGCACTGGTTTTTCGAGTCGGTGTTACGCGCCCCCAAAGCTCACCATCAACCAAGGTAAGCACCGAGCGTTTTTTATTCGAAAACATGTCGTCTTGAACTTGGTTAATGATGACCAATGTATTTTCACCCAGCGTCAGCACATCATCATTAAAAAATCGGATAACGGCACCAGAGCGACTTAAGGTTTGTACCGAATCCCGGTTATTCAGATCAAGCCCCTGACTAGCAGGAGTCCACGCAACCGCACCAGCGGGTTTGTGATATACCGTGCGCCGTGTCTCAACTAATATCGCCGCACTTTCGTTGCCGATGGTGCCTGCATCTGTCAAACCATCACGATCAGAAAACGGACTGGACATTAAATCAAAAGGATTAGAACTTCTGAGCAATGAAGCCAAGGTGGGGCCTGCGGGAAACAGTGTTTGCACCACAGCAAGGATGAGCATAAAAAACACCAAGACAAGCAACAATACGGTAGCCGCTTCAACCAACCAGCCAACAGCATATCTAAAACTCCGATCTTGCACTATTACACTCATAAAAACAGTAGCTTAGCCTATATTTTTATAACTCAGACAAACCCAACATACCTCAGGGAATACCCCTTTTTAATATATCGGTCAGCTTTTAATTTTTTTGTAATATGCAGAGAAATGAAAGAGTTGAGTGATGAAAAAATGCTTACGTCGCATCTCGAATAACCCCCCTCAATCTACTTAACGATGCCTCATAGCGGTTAACTGCGGAATCTAGGTTTAATTCCAGAACGTAAGTAACGTTTTGATAATATAGCGACACAGAGCAAAGATAATACAAAAATGTGCGACTTGCCTCACAAAACTAAAAGCGCAAGCGTTATTTATCGGGTTAATCTTGAATAGCGTGCAAGGTGCTAAAAAACAATTGAGAAAATACATTTTATTTCAATAACATACATTCCCTTATCCCTATATTCTCAACGTACTAAACATACTCAGCATTCAGCATATCCCGACTAAATCGGCAAAATGCGAGCTAGGTCACATATTCACGTCAATCAAATCATTACTTAGCAATTCGCATGAGTTCTAACCGGCGTAAAAATGAGACCCAAGTCTCAGTTTTTCGTACCGAAGTTAGATAAGTCCTTTATTGCTAAATCAAACCCTGGCTTCGCTGGACGATAAATTCAAAAGCTGGAGCTGTAAATACGCTGAATAATAAGACAAATTTACACTCGGGCCAAAAATATCGAAGCAAAAAAGGTAACGAAATTCGAATGAAGTTGAGCTGTATTCGAGATCATAAACATTGCAGCAGAAGCTGTGTGCATTTGTGGCAACAATTGCTCGCGACCTGTGGATTTTGCTTTACTACGTCTCTGCGAGTTAACAAACGTTCACATGTAACGCTTAACGGGTTATCGAATACCGCAAATACCAAAACCAACCATAACGCAGTCTTTATCCATGAAAAAAGTCTGCAGCATAAGCTGTGCAAACTACTGCGCTTAACCAGCTTTTCAATGGCATTTTTCCTACTACCTGGGTTTGTTTCACTCTTCCCTCAGTCGTGGCAGCAATCTGTTATTCTAAACGCGTTAAAACTGGATACCGCTGAAGCAGCGATAAGCTATGTGAAAAATATCGCACAAAGTGCATCCCCTTTTTTTGGAACTACGCTCACACTTTCGATCACTGCCAATACGACAGCCGGTAATTCAGTTATCATCACAGCTGGTTCGAGCATCAGCGGGGTTTTAACCGCTACTTGTAGCGACTCTAAGGGCAATACCTATACAACCGATGCGACCGATATAGACCCAAGCGGCTTCGTCCGACTCACCATTTGCGCGGCACACAATACAACCGCACTGACCACTGCCGATACCATCACGATTAATTTTGGTGATAACCTTCAGAGTCGAGTTGCTACAGTGCATGAGTTTTCAGGTATCAATAGCGTCTCTGCATTAGATAGAACATCGACCAACTCTAATATCTCACAAACCATGACACCGAACTCGGGCACTACTGCAATAACAAACCAGGCAGACGAACTCGTTATTGGTGCGGTGGCGGTGAGTGGTTCGGTTTCTCAAATATTCACCACAGACCCCGCTTATACAGCGCTCAATCGTTTCGGTATTTCCGGCTTTGGCGTAGCAAACTACACTCTTAATTCAGCCTATAGAATTGTTTCCGCCACCGGTACTCAATCCATGGGTGGCAGCATGTTCCCCGCGGAATACTGGGTAGCTGGGGTCGCAACTTATAGAGGAAGTGCTGCTAATGCCGCCCCGGTCGGTGGGTTTACCGCAGACAACGTGATCCCGGCGGCGCAAATCAGCCAAGCCACCGATGGCTCGGGCGTATTAACCATTACGTGGAAAGCCAGAGACCCAGAATCTGACCCAATTACGTTAAACACATTTGGCTATAGCGTCGATGGCGGCTCGACCTGGAATGCACCGACCAATGGCGATACATCAGCATCACTTTCCGCACCGGGTGCTCCATGGACTTCGGCCACCACCTTTGCCGCTGCCACTGCGTACAATCTTACCTTTAATACCCAACACGTCGATGTCAGCGGACTTGCAGGCGTTGATCAAACCGATATACAAGTGCGATTTACCTTAAACGATGGCACCGTGGATAGTGCACTGCCCGCGACCTCGGTAAATGTGCAAGTCGATAATGCATTGCCCACCGCCA
>CAZWUO010000160.1:0-8907 GCA_964636675.1 uncultured Ectothiorhodospiraceae bacterium | reverse complement strand
GCTAAGCTGCGAGATTCCAGCTTAATCGCCCGTCGGCTTGCGCCCATTCAGCTTGTGCTGTGTGCGAGTCCCGCATATCTTGAGCGCATGGGCACTCCAAAACATCCCGAAGAATTAACTAAGCATCAATGCCTTGTTTATAATTTACTGCGAGATTTCGAATCTTGGCATTTTTACGATGCCAGCGGCAAGCCAATAACGACAAAGATTCGGCCTTACTTAAAAGCAAGTAGCGGTGAGTTTCTGTGCGATGCAGCGGTCGAGGGCATGGGCATTATTTTTAGTCCATCATTTATTACTTATAAAGAAATTGAGCGCGGTAGCTTGATTCCTTTGCTCACAGAATACAAACGTCCACAGATTGAAGCCTATGCTATTTATCCGCAAACGCGTTACCTTTCGCGTCGTGTCAGAGTCTTTGTCGATTTTCTAGTACAGCGCTTTGCCGGGACGCCTTATTGGGATGTTGCTGCAAAAAGTACAATGCTGAATTTAAGATGAAAATATCACTTTCATTTGCCACGCTGATTTTTGCAGTGCGTGTACGACGAGGGTGATAAAATCCACGGATAGCATTTTATTTATGTGATCAGTGTTGCTTTATTTTCGATACGAAATGGGTTGAATCGCAGAATCATAACAAGGAGTAGAATTCCCAAAAAAACGATTCCTATTCCTGCGTGAAGTGTTTCCAATGTGCTTTTTTTGGGTTCTTGTGGCGTATTATCTGCGGCGTCTTCATTTGCCTCCTGTGCTGGTTCCGAAGATTTAGTATTGTCAGCAGAGTCTTGATTTGAGTTTCGGGTTTCTACTAAGGAGACCTCATCTATAATTACGGGAGTGTTTGAAAAATTATAAAGCTCTAGATCTATAAAGTTTGGCTCTATTGCAATATCTTTTTCTTCTTCTACAATGCTTGTCACTATATATGTCTCTCCAATTCGAGAGAGATATTGGCGTGCGACATCAATTCGAAAACTGTTTTCTCTTTTATTCAGGACGATGTCTACGCCAAAACCATAGCTGTGTTGCTCATGCTCTGATTTGTTTATAACAAGCCTACAAGTATCTCCTGAAAACAGTGCCGGTAAGGTAGAACAACCCGTATTATCTAGCGACAATATTTCCAAAGGATCGTCGAGTTGAATGCTGTCTATTGATACTGGAAAAACACCTGTATTCTGAATTGAATACTCTATTAGACCTGCTTCCATCCCGAGAAAGTTTTTCGAATTTTTCTGGTTCGACGATACTTTTATTTGCTTGCTAGGTTTAGGCCCCAAAATATGAGGACTAATCGGAATCGGCGAATTAATAGAGCTTAAGTTTTCTATGGAACGAGACTCGCAAGGTGAGGATGATAGCAAACTACCCTCATTGAGGTTAATAGCGAGAAGCGTCGGTCCTGGTTTTTGGGTTTTTAAAAAACCACCAAAAGAACTCTTGTCAACAGTAGTAAATGCTGGAATCACTTGAACATTGCTGCTGTTGTTTGATCGACCTGTAAGTAAGCTGCCATCGGGGCCGATATATAATTGGCCATAGGCGTGTTTTCTCGGGATCAGTTCAGCGATCGATTGATCGGTAACAGACATGGTCTTGAGTATGTTGCTGTCACTGATATTTTCTGTGATTGACAAATAGATTTGTTTTTTATCGCCGCTGATCGCTAAGCCACTTAAAACCTGATCATCTGTAACGATACTTTTTGTCCACAAAACTGTGGGAGTAATAGCATTTTCCGTCTCTCCCAACAACAAGCTTGTTACTTTTCCACCGCGACTCGCAAGCACTAAGAGCGAGTTATCGAGGTTTGGATTGATAAAAGAAGTTACACTGCCAACGTCGACGGTAAAAATACGGTAGTCACGCAGATTAAATACACGTAATAAATGATCATCTGCGCTGGTAATGATCGCGTGAAATGGCGTTCCTGATAGGATAATTGCGTGTGATGGTGCAAAATCAACGGGCAAGGTTTTGATGGGCGTCATTGTCGATACGTCAAAAACAGTTACGCTTTTTGCTGCTTTGCTTAAGACCAGGCCCAGATGGATTAACGGTGATGTGACCAATTGACTAGGGGTGTCCAGCAATGCCATCGAAGCCACGAAACTCAAATCGGAACTTGAATAGCTATAAACCGCCTTATCATCTTGACTCGCCAAAAAATAAGCCGCATTTTGTGGTGTCTGATCCACCAAAAAATCAATATCCAGGAATGTGCTTAAGATTTGATTTTTACTGGATGCATATTGGTGAAATGGGAAGAAACATTGGGTTTTGATAATACTTCTTCACGCAGATATTTACAGTTTTCACACCAATCGGTATAGAAGTAAAGAGCGATTAAATTCCCCGTTTTTTGTTGTTCACGATTTGCCTTTACATACCCTTCGGCACCTTGTTCCCAGCTATCAAGAGAAACATCGATAGCCAGCCTGGATAACTGTATCGTGATAAAACTCAATGATATTATTATGATTACTGCTGAAGCTAAAATCTTTTGTAGGCGAGTTAATATCACTTATTTTGTTCCTATTAAGAAGAGAATACCGGTTGTTAAAGCAAGTCGACTAGGTATTCTACGTTAGGTATTCTATGTTGTCATATGATGCGCCTAAGTATAACAAGACCCCAGGATTATTCTGAACCACTATTTGCAAACCCCTCACTCTGCATCGTTACGTTTTGATCTGCATCACCACAAACCCATACTTTAGCTCGTCCAACGGTGAATTCTAGGTTGAATCTCAAACACTACGGGCATATCAACCCCAAATATCCCGCATTCACGGGATACCGCTTTCCAGATGAGATCTGCATAATCAATGCTGCACGTGAGCGCATGATAATAAAACACGCTTTAGCCATCGGCTCTACAGCTTAATGACGCTGCAAATAAATGAAGTGATAATTTGAGGTATAAACCATGTCCAATAAACGGCTTTCTTCTTGGTGGCTATTCGGTATTCTGTTTGTCATATCCAGTCCTATACTCGCGGTATTAAAGACCAGCGAAATCATAAAATTTGGCGAGCCTGGTCAGGAGCAAATGCCGGTTATCTACGTGCACGGCTGGGCGGATGACGGTGCAGGTTGGGGACGTGGTATTGAAGCCAACGTCTGCTCAGGCCCCAGGCTAGACGATCCAGATGCCCCTCATTCTCCGTCGTCATTTCTGCAAGAGGTTGGTATCAATAACTGGGCCGTGCAATGGTGGTCTAATAATAATGGTGCGCCAGACAGTACTTCTGATGAAGGCTACGCTTTTTTAGTCACCGGGCAGGAATTAATCGACCAGTCCAATTGGGATAAAATCAATTGGAACGATGAGGATGGAGCTTATAGCCTGCAAAACCGTCCCTGTCCTTCTGCCTTAGCGCAAATCACCCAAAACCCACTGAATGTCCCAGCGCTAATGATTAAAAACACCTATAACGATAGCGGTCGCGTATTAGATCATGCACGAGATCTACGTCAGTTATTGCTTGACGCTCGTAGAACCGACGGCAAGCTCGCAGCCTATGCGCAAGTCAATATCGTCACCCACTCAAAAGGCAGCCTGGTGGCTCGCAGTCTACTCTCAATGTTAGCTCAAGAGTCACGCGGGGAATATGAGTTTGTATCTAATGTTGTCTATAATGCGCCGCCTTTTGCGGGTTCCTCGACGGCCGAGCTTGCGGCACGGATTTTTGCGTTACCCGACGCCACACTTGCCGATGTGATTGATGATCCGCTTTTTCTGGCGCTTTTTGCGCTAGACCCTAACAGAAGTGTCAAAGATGTCCTGACGGATTTTCTAGACACTACTTTTGTACTCTTCGGATATTCCAATGGTTTAAACGATGTCAGAGGACTTCTACCACCCGGTACCTTTTTAGCCTTAGAGCTATTGCAACCTTTCACGCTGAATAGTTTACCGCCGCTGCCGTTTTACGATGCAGCTACGCGTTTGATGTTGTCAGCGGTGCGTGGTTTTGTGACGGGTTTTCTCGGATTTCCTGCCGAGCCTGCGCTAAGTGATTTAAGCACGAGTAGCGCCGCAGAGCGTCTGCTGGCTTATCCGACATCTAGTCTTTCTAAGCAATTTGTGGTCGGCGGTGATTGGTCTATTGCTTATGCCACACTTTTTCCTTGCGCATTTGTCAATAATACCTTGCCCTGTGCCGATGATATCGGCAACGACCCTTCCTTACTCTATGATTTGCCTTCCCAGATTATTGCGGCATCGGATGGCGCGGTCGCGGTAGGCAGCTCTTTATTATTAACAGAAACCAGTGCGTTTGGTGAGCCAATGCAGCGCTTAGCTATCCTTGATGCATCGCATGGCGACTTAACCGCTCCACGAGTCGTCGGTGCGAGATGGTTGCAAGCACTGTTGGCTGCACCGACCGATATGCACTTGCAAGGTTCTATATTTGTGGCCGATGAAAATACTCGAAATTATTTTGTTTCACTGGCAACGACCTTTAATTTTCTCTCGGCTGCGGTAACCAAAGTTTCGCCGCGGGCAGGTGTCGATGTTACGGTTTCTGCGGCAAAACATGAATACCGGGTAATAAGGACAGATCTGGAAAACAATGTCGTTTTTGACTGGATGACTTTGGACTTGGGTGAGTCAGTTGCTTTTTCTGATCTACAGAATGCGTTTAATCTTGAGAATAAATCTTTTCATCTGCAATGGCGTTCAATCAATACCACCGGTGGTAAAGAAATGATTCGCAGTGCACATTTTGTGATTGATCTGACAGTACCAAAAATTGTTAACGAAAATATATTCGCGATTAACCCTGCCGAAGTATACCAAAGGCAGTCGTTGAATGGATTGCACCGAGTTGCTTTGCGTACGGACTATTTCAGTCAAATCTCACATCCGCTACTGACAACCATTACTCAAAACCCGGAAGCAAAATGGGTGGTGAAAAACCCCGACAACAAAGCGCTGACTTTTTCATTCAATACGAGAAGTTCGTTTAGCTATCGCTGGAATAACGACAATCTCGATTCTCCGTTGCGTGTTAATAATGATGTGCTCGGATCCCTGGTCACACTACAGGGACTGAATGACGGACTGAACACTCTTTATTACCAGCTCAGTAATCTTGCTGAAATTGGCCCCGTGCAATCAGTATCCGTGTTTGTGGATAACCAGCCACCGGAAGTTGAAATTATTTGTGAAGGCACGGCCTCGTTTTTATGTTTAGTTGGCCCGAATACCCCATTACAGTTCACCGTGCATGATCTTGAGTCAAACGGTGGCACCGGTACGCTAGCTATTGATGGCTATCCCGGTGGAGTAATCCCTCCAGGGCGGCAATTTACCTTAGGCGAAACAAATTTAAAAACCCTGGGCCAAGCGGCGGGTGCTGTGGGTATCGTCGTGCCATTAACGGTTAATGCCAGCGATTTAGTCGACAATACGATCGCAGAAACCTTAGAAATTTATTACGACTGGACGCCACCCGAAGTGATTATCGAGGATATTGATGGCTTGCCCATAGAGGGTGGTTATCGTGTGTTTTCCCGCGAGGCCTTAATTGAAGTCTCTCTGGACAGCTCCAATGGTGGAGCAGAGGCGCCGGTCGCACAAATCATTTCGATTGCAGGCGGCGCGATGAGTCATTCCGACTTTCAATTAAACGATTCCGGGCGTTACGAAGCGAGTATTATGCTGCAACCCGGACAAAATCGAATCATTATTGCATCGCGTGATATCGTGGGTAATGTTGGTAGCACGGAAGTAATGGTGGAGTATAGTGAAGCGCAGTTCGATCAAGTACCATTAACTTTATTGAGTAACCGGGTGCAAGATAACTGTTACAACGCGGCTGGAGAGGAAGTCAATTGCATTCTGGGTAATATACAAAATGTGCTGAGTTCCTATTATGGAAATGTGGCGGCTTTTGGCTCACGCAGTAACCGCTTTGTGGCCAACGATACGAATGGTAAAATCGATGTCTTTGTGTGGCGTGACGGAGTACTTATGCGGGCGAATAACAGCGCAGAGGGAGAGCAAGCCAGCGGAGGAGATTCCTGGGCAAAAACACTCGCGGGCAATGGCCGATATGTTTTCTTTTCCAGCAACGCGAGCAATTTAATTGAGGACACTGAAAACGGTAACCTATATGTAAAAGACTTGCTGACCGGTGAGCTTGCGGTGGTGAGTCGCGATTTTTCAGGCAACCCGATTAATCGTTTTGCCGAACAGTTTGAAGCCACCAGCACATTCAACGGACGTTATGTTTTTTTCTCCAGCCGTAAAGCTAATTATATCGAAGACTTTGATAATCCAAATAGTGCCAAAGGTATCTATATGGTGGATTTAGACCCCGATGGCAATGGCTACTTTTTTGATGATAACTATGTCACGTATCCTATTAGCAATATTAACGATACAACGATGGCTAACGATGATTCTCAATTGCCCTCGGTCAGTTCTGACGGACGTTATTTAGCCTTTAGAACCGCCGCGACAGATTTGCACGCGAGTCTTGCCGATAACGGCACGGTGCGCGATATTTTATTATTCAAATTTTCCGGCAATGCGAATACTGGCAACTTAGATACAAGTGTTGTGAATCGCGATATCGTACCGATTGCGTTTGATGCGCATTATCCAAAAGTAGGCCCGGATGATGATACCGTGGTGTTTTCAACCCGGGTAAATTTGCTCGCTGAGGATAACAACAATGCAGCGGTAGATAACGATATTTATATGTCATTGGGAGAAGGTAGTGGTTCAGGCAATGTAAACAATCGTTCGCTTGAACTTGTCAGTCAAGGCTTCGATGGCAGTGCCTCATCAAGCTTTAATAATGGCATACCTTTGCAAGATGTTTTCATCGCCAACGAACCAGGCTTGACGGAATTTGCTAAAAAAATAGGCTGGGTATCCGCGCATGACAATATTGTCGCAGGCGATAATAATGACGCAGAAGATTTTTTCATTCGTCGAGACTCAGAAGTTTTTCCGGAAAATTTAGCCGTGCCGAATTGGATAACATCGGACATTACGAGTGCGGCGACCGTGCTTACCGGTGCGATGAGCGCCGATGGTCGCTTCGCTTTTTGGGTGAACCGACAGCAATACATCACCCCCTATGACGGGGAATCTGAGACCCATCTGTTCCGACGGCGCATTGAACCGTTGCGTGATACCTTGTTAACCCTCGTGCTTAGCGGAAATGGCAGCGTGCAAAGAGTGGCTAACGGCGATGCCACCGCACAGCCAAATCAGTTTATTTATCAGGACGAAGATCGAGTGCAGCTCATCGCTGTGGCCGATCCGGGTTGGCGCTTTGAGGGTTGGCAACAAGTCGATAGCCAATCAGGGAATTCTGCTAGCGTAGACATGCGCAGTGATCGTGAGGTGGTTGCCAATTTTACACCCGCCAGTCCACAACCTGAACCTGAACCTGAGCCTGAGCCTAGCCCTAACGACGAGCAACCCACGGCTAATCCTGGTAATGAAGTTGAGGATGACACCCCAGCAGATTTGCCCAATAAAGGCGATGAGCTTGCCGCAGAAAATCCTGAAAATAAAAAGAAAGGTGGCTTTTTCGGCGCGCTTGGTTTTGAACTCTTATTGATGTTTGTTTTTATCTATTGGTTACGTAGGCGGATTCTAGGTTAATTGATCAGCCGTAACCCGAAGGGTGGGGACTCTTTTCCCACCCTTCGGCGTCGCCTAAAGCCTATTTTGGGTATCGAATGAAAAAAGTGCCTACGGCAGTGATGAAACTCAAACGTCAACAGACTTTAAAAGGCATATCCAATTTTAAAAAATTCAACATCTATAATATATTCAAGGTCATCGATATCTGTTGCAAACCCACTAATCGACGAACGATATCGATTGCTGTCTCCAATAATATAGCGTCCTAAATTTAAGCTCGCACCCCAATAGAAATTTCGTTTAGAAAAAACGCGATAGCCAATACCAAATCCCACGCCTAACTTATAGGTGCTATCTCTGTTATTGTTATTGTTATTAGATAAAAAATCAAAATCGTCACCCAAAGTACCGTGTAAAGCTGCAAACCGAGAAAACCCACTAATGTAAAATCCCTTGGTTCTTTGGCCTAAAAAATAACGATAATGTCCATCGAGCGTAAAGGCGTAAAAATTTCCGGTATCACGCCAATCGTTATCGTCCTTACTTATCGATACAAAAAACGGAATACTGATTTCCACATGAGATTTGACATTGAAAAAAGAAAAAGAGCCACTGAGCGTTTTGCTCTCTTTATCTATAAAGAGCAAACGAAATGGATTAATCTCAATGCCATAGTTTTTTCCCTGCAACGGTTCTTCGTCGACTACATCGAGTATTTTTTCTTGTGTTGTAATAACGCTGCCAACCTTAGTTTCGATTCGGTCAAGTTGCGTGTTATTGTCAGCGCCAAATACGGATGATGAAAAAAGAAACGCGAGCAAAAAAAATCCGTTGACTGGCGTAGTATTTAATGTGTGCACTTATGTTTCGACCTCTATGCAATGAAATACGCTAAACAAATTGGAATAAAAATGAAACGTCAACAGAGCCTAGGCAAACGTATCCAGTAATAAATAAACCACAAATATAATTGAGATCCAAAACACCATACTGCCTGTCGGCCAGCTCTCTGCGAGGTAATATTTGGACAGATGTGATTGGGAGAATGCGTCACGTATGCGATGCATTGGTGCAATTGCTGCATTCATCGCGGATGCTCTGGCGTTGCGCAAGGTGAGTAAACCTCGATGAATACCTACTGGTAGCAGTTTGCGATACACCCAATCGACGTCCAAGTGTGTCGAACGCAGTTCAGGTGGGTACATGCCACGCAGGTTTAACCAAACAAAGGCCAACGCGGAGAAGAAGAGCAGTTGCAGTTGGGTGAGTACGTGGGTGGTATCGTAGGG
>CAZWUO010000159.1:0-8978 GCA_964636675.1 uncultured Ectothiorhodospiraceae bacterium | reverse complement strand
CAGCGGTCTCCAAAACCGCAGGTTGGGGGTTCGATTCCCTCCTGGCCTGCCACTTATTTTGAAGCAGGTTTTAATATGGCAGATAAAATTAAACTATCGATTTCAGTGCTCTTAATAGGGTTAGGGATAGCTGCGTTTTATTATTTCTCTGATCAGCAATCATTGTTGATTCGGGTGCTAGGCTTGCTTGCAATTTTTGCAGTGGCAGTTTTTGTGGCGTTGCAATCCGCAGTGGGGCAATTGTCATGGGCATTTATGAAAGATGCGCGAACCGAGGTTCGCAAAGTGGTTTGGCCAACGCGCAAGGAGACAACACAGACGACGCTGTTGATTTTTGCTTCAGTCGTTGTTGTTGGTTTGGCGTTATGGGGTATGGATTCTATGCTTCTGTGGACGGTGCAACTGTTTACAGGTCAAGGGAGCTAATCAATGGCGCTGAGATGGTATGTAGTGCATGCCTATTCGAACTATGAGGGCCATGTAAAGAAGGTGTTGGAAGAGCGCATCATTCATGCAGGCCTACAAGACAAGTTTGGTGAGGTGTTAGTGCCCACGGAAGAAGTTGTCGAAATTCGCGAGGGGCAAAAGCGCAAAAGTGACCGCAAGTTTTTTCCAGGTTACGTGTTAGTGCAAATGGATATGGACGAAGAGTCCTGGCATTTGGTCAAAAACATTCCTCGGGTTATGGGTTTCATTGGTGGTTCAAACGAAAAGCCTGCCCCCATTTCTGATAGTGAAGCAGAAGCTATCTTGCAAAGGGTTCAAGAAGGGGTTGATAAACCACGGCCTAAAATATTGTTTGAGCCGGGTGAAGTGGTGCGGATTAATGATGGCCCATTTAACGATTTTAACGGTGTGGTTGAAGAAGTGGATTACGAAAAAAGTAAGATGCGTGTATCGGTGCTTATTTTTGGTCGTTCCACTCCTGTTGAGTTGGAATTTGGTCAGGTTGAAAAAGGTTAATTTTGGTAAACAGCCGGGGAGCTGAAAAGCGCTAGGCGTTCTCTGTGTTCTTTTAGAGAGACGACGGTACCCGTTTAGGAGAATAAAATGGCTAAAAAAGTTCAAGCTTATATTAAGCTGCAAGTAAAGGCGGGGCAGGCTAACCCCAGTCCACCTGTTGGTCCTGCATTAGGACAACATGGTGTGAATATCATGGAGTTTTGTAAAGCATTTAATGCACAAACTCAAAAAATGGAAGCGGGTTTACCAATTCCTGTGGTAATTACCGTTTATAGTGATAGAAGTTTTACCTTTATTACGAAGACTCCGCCAGCTTCTACTTTAATTCTAAAAGCCTTAGGTATGAAAAGTGGTAGCAAGACACCCGGGCGAGATATTGTCGGTACGGTAAGCCGTGCGCAACTTGAAGAAGTTGCAAATGCAAAAATGCCTGATTTAACCGCTGCTGATCTGGATGCTGCGGTACGTACTGTTGCGGGTAGTGCGCGCTCCATGGGGCTGAAAGTTGAAGGGGTGGAATAATGGCTAAGTTAACTAAAAGAAGCAAAGTAATTCGAGAAAAAGTGGTAGAAGGCAAGGTTTATGCTTTCGATGAGGCGATTGAATTATTGAAATCGCTACCACCGGCTAAATTTGCAGAGTCTATTGATGTTAGTGTTAATCTTGGTGTAGATCCGCGCAAATCGGATCAAAACGTTCGAGGTTCCACCGTGTTGCCGAATGGCACAGGTAAAACCGTTCGTGTGGCGGTTTTTGCCCAAGGTGCTAACGTTGATGCCGCTAAAGAAGCCGGGGCAGATATTGTTGGCATGGAAGATCTTGCGGCGGAAATTAAGCAAGGGATGATGGATTTTGATGTGGTTATTGCTTCGCCAGATGCCATGCGTGTGGTAGGTCAATTAGGCCAGGTTCTTGGGCCTAGAGGTTTAATGCCTAACCCCAAAGTAGGTACTGTTTCACCCGACGTAGCCGCTGCGGTAAGGAATGCAAAAGCGGGCCAAGTTCGCTATCGAACCGATAAAGGCGGCATTATTCATTGCAACATCGGAAAAGTCTCTTTCGATGGTGGTGCATTAAAAGAAAACTTAATCGCATTATTGGCTGATTTGCAAAAGGCTAAGCCAAGCTCTGCAAAAGGCATATACCTGAAGAAACTTACTGTTTCTTCTACGATGGGAGCAGGTATCCAAGTAGAATTTTCTTCTGTAATTTAGTAAAGACTTTGAGCTAAAAAGGTGTAAGGCCTTTTTGCTGTCAAAGACCGTAGGTGTTATACGCATTACATGCGTGACTTAATAGCGAAGCAAAATTTGTTTGTTAGCATCCTGCGCAGACGGAGTGATTCAAATAAAATTTAGAAAGCTTAAATTTAGGCTTTCGGTTTTGTCTCCGGTGGGAGCACGTTTGGCGTGCTATATGTTTAATTTTTCTAACGATATTAAGGGGTGACTCTGTGAGTTTAACTCTTGATCAAAAAAAAAATATTGTCGCGGAAGTTTCGGTAGTCGCCTCTGAGGCGTTATCGGCGGTTGCAGCAGAATATCGTGGATTATCAGTGGAGCAAATGACTCAATTGCGTGCAAATGCGCGAAATGAGGGAGTTTATTTGCGGATAGTAAAAAATTCGCTTGCACGCAGAGCCGTCGAAGGGACGGAATTTGAGTGCTTGAAGGAAGGTCTTACTGGCCCACTCATTCTTGCATTTTCGCAGGAAGATCCAGGTTCAGCTGCACGTGTCATTGATCAGTTCAGTAAAGAAAACGACCAATTGGTTGTTAAATTGATTGCACTTGGCGGCAAGTTATTAGATGCAAAAGATATTAAGGCGGTCGCGAATTTACCAACACGAGATCAGGCCATTAGCTTGCTAATGTCTGTCATGAAAGCGCCTGTTGAGAAATTAGCACGTTGTCTGAACGATGTGCCTTCCCAGGTGGTTCGAGTCATTGCGGCGGTAAAAGACCAGAAGTCCTAGTTTTTTGTGTTTGTAGAGTTTAGTTAATAATGATAGATAAATCGGAGTCGAATCATGGCTGTGTCTAAAGATGATATTTTGGAATCCATTGCTAACATGACAGTAATGGAAGTTGTTGATCTTGTTTCAGCAATGGAAGAAAAATTTGGTGTTTCTGCCGCCGCTGCTGCTGTTGCCGTTGCTGCTCCAGCAGGTGGAGAAGGCGGAGCAGCTGTTGAGCAAACTGAGTTCAGTGTGGTAATGACGAGCTTTGGTGCAAACAAAGTGAGTGTTATCAAGGCGGTTCGTGCGATAACCGGTCTGGGCTTGAAAGAAGCCAAGGGACTGGTTGAAGGCGTTCCTACACCTATTAAAGAAGGTATAGAGAAAGCTGAAGCGGAAGACATCAAGAAACAATTAGAAGAAGCAGGAGCCGCTGTTGAGGTCAAGTAATTCCACTCTAGAGTGGGTTACATTCCTGAGTTAATGTTTTGATGAGGCTGGCGATATTTTTCGCTGGCCTTTTCGTGCTTTGTATTTGCTCAAAGCAAAAAAGGCCGTTTTTTATTAGTAGGCGGCACCTATTTCACCTGTAATTTCCTTTACCCGGGGGCGAGACTGTCTGATGGCGTACTCTTTTACCGAAAAAAAACGAATCCGCAAAGATTTTGGAAAATATCCCGAAATTTTAAAAGTTCCTTTTTTACTTTCAATACAACTAGATTCTTATCGTGCTTTTTTACAGCGTGATATTGATCTCGACAATCGAGCTGGCCATGGATTGCATGGCGCTTTTCGTTCGGTATTCCCTATTGTTAGTTATACTGGCTATGCTGCATTGGAGTATGTCAGTTATCGCTTAGGCAATCCTGTGTTTGACGTCAAAGAGTGTAAATTACGTGGTTTGACCTATGCCGCACCATTACGCGTGAAGCTCAGGCTGGTAATTTATGATAAAGAAGCAGGCCCTGATGCTAAAACCATTAAAGATGTAAAAGAGCAAGAAGTCTATATGGGTGAGTTGCCACTCATGACAGGTACTGGGACTTTTGTTATCAATGGTACTGAGCGAGTCATTGTTTCTCAGTTGCATCGGTCGCCTGGAGTGTTTTTTGATCACGACAAAGGCAAGACACATAGTTCGGGTAAATTACTCTATTCCGCGCGTGTTATACCGTATCGTGGGTCGTGGCTGGATTTCGAGTTTGACGCAAAAGACTGTGTATTTGTACGTATAGACCGGCGTCGCAAATTGGCGGCTACGATATTATTACGTGCTCTAGGTTTTTCTTCGGAAGAAATGCTAGAAATGTTTTTCGATACGGATACCTTTCACATCAGCGAAAATGACGTCAAAATGGATTTGATTGCGGAGCGTTTAAGAGGACAGACCTTAACGTTTGACATCGTGGATAAAGACGGCAGTGTATTGGTTGAAACTGGGCGTCGGGTCACCGCAAAGCATATTCGTGAGATAGAAAAGCGCGCAATGGACAAGCTGTTGATACCGAGTGACTACCTGCTTGGTCGCGTGTTATATCATAGTGTTGTTGATGAAACTACCGGTGAACTTATCGCGGAAGCTAATGCTGAGATTACTGAAGAGCTGCTAGAAAAACTGGTTGAGCTCAAGGTTGTTACTGTCAAAGCGCTTTATACGAATGATTTTGATCATGGCCCTTACATCTCCGATACCTTACGCATTGATCCGTCTACCACACAGCAAGAGGCTCAGGTAGAAATATATAGAATGATGCGTCCCGGCGAACCGCCGACAAAAGATGCGGCGCAAGCGCTATTGCAAAATTTGTTTTTTTCCACAGATCGATATGATTTATCCGCCGTGGGACGGATGAAATTCAATCGACGTCTCGGTAGGGATGAGATAGTTGGTGAGGGAATACTGTCTAAAGATGACGTTATCGGTGTATTAAAAATATTGATTAATATACGCGATGGAAAAGGCAAAGTTGATGATATTGATCACCTTGGAAATCGCCGAATCCGTAGCGTTGGCGAGATGGCAGAGAATCAATTTCGGGTTGGCTTGGTGCGTGTGGAACGTGCGGTAAAAGAACGTTTGAGTTTAGCGGAGTCTGAAGGCTTAATGCCTCAGGAATTAATAAACGCTAAGCCGGTATCCGCCGCGATTAAGGAGTTTTTTGGATCAAGTCAGTTATCGCAGTTTATGGATCAGAATAACCCATTATCTGAAATCACTCATAAACGCAGAGTTTCTGCCTTAGGCCCTGGTGGTTTGACCCGCGAACGTGCAGGATTTGAGGTGCGTGATGTACATCCAACGCATTATGGACGCGTGTGTCCTATTGAGACGCCAGAAGGGCCAAACATTGGCCTGATTAATTCATTGTCCGTTTATGCGCGCACCAATAGTTATGGATTTTTAGAGACTCCTTATCGCAAAGTCATCAATGGTAGGGCTTCCGATCAAATAGAATATTTATCGGCTATCGAAGAAGGTTCGTATTATATCGCGCAAGCCAATGCCGTCGTTAATGAAGATGGTACTTTTCAGAGTGATTTAATTGCTTGTCGGCGTGGAGGAGACTTCATGATGGCATCACCTGACAAATTTGATTACATGGATGTATCGCCTAAACAGATTTTATCGGTAGCTGCTTCCTTAATTCCCTTTCTTGAGCATGATGATGCTAACCGCGCACTTATGGGTTCCAACATGCAGCGCCAAGCAGTGCCGACATTGCGCGCAGATACGCCAATGGTGGGTACCGGAATGGAGAAATGTGTTGCCATCGATTCGGGTGTAACCGTCATTGCGAAACGTGGGGGTATTGTTGATTCCGTTGATGCGTCGCGAATTGTCGTTTGGGTTAATGATGATGAGACGACTGCCGGCGAAGCGGGTGTTGATATCTATAATTTGACTAAATATAGTCGATCTAATCAGAATACCTGTATTAACCAGCGACCATTGGTGAAAGTGGGTGATCGCATTTCGCGTTCTGATGTGCTCGCTGATGGCCCTTCTACCAGTCTCGGTGAGCTGGCCCTGGGGCAGAACATGTTAGTCGCATTTATGCCCTGGAACGGTTACAACTTTGAAGATTCGATTCTTATTTCCGAGCGTGTTGTGGAAGAGGATAGGTATACGACTATCCATATCGAAGAGCTGAGTAGCGTTGCTCGAGACACTAAACTAGGGCCTGAAGAAGTAACGGGTGATATTCCTAATGTGGGTGAGTCAGCACTTTCTAAGTTGGATGAGTCTGGCATTGTATATATCGGGGCGGAAGTAAAACCGGGTGATATTTTAGTCGGTAAAGTGACGCCGAAAGGCGAAACGCAATTAACCCCCGAAGAGAAACTGCTGCGCGCAATTTTTGGTGAGAAAGCACTCGATGTGAAAGATACTTCTTTGCGTGTTCCATCGGGCATGAATGGCACGGTTATCGATGTGCAAGTATTTACCCGCGATGGTATTGACAAAGATGCGCGTGCAAAACAAATCGAAGAAGCTGAATTAGAACGTTATAGGAAAGATTTAAACGACCAATATCGAATCCATCAAGACGATACTTACCAACGTTTGGAGCGCCAGCTTGTTGGCAGTATCGCTGCGGGTGGCCCTCAAGGCCTGCAATCCGGAAATGAGGTCACGGCTGATTATTTAGCGGAGTTACCGCGCGCAAAATGGTTTGATATCCGCTTAAAAGACGACACCTTAAATGAGCAAATCGAAAAAGGTGCCGAACACTTAAAACAAGCGCGTAAAGACCTGGATGAGCAGCTTGAAGAGCAACGTTTGAAAATTACCAGCGGTGACGACTTGGCACCAGGTGTTCTCAAAATGGTGAAGGTCTATATGGCGGTTAAGCGGCGTATTCAACCGGGCGACAAAATGGCTGGGCGTCATGGGAATAAAGGGGTTATCTCTATGATTGTCCCGGTTGAGGATATGCCCTACATGGACGATGGAACTCCCGTGGATATTTGTCTGAATCCCTTGGGCGTGCCTTCGCGAATGAATGTTGGGCAGGTATTAGAAACCCATCTGGGTTTCGCAGCCAAAGGTTTGGGTCTACGCATCGGAGAAATGCTGGAAGAGAAAAAAGCCGTAGAGGATATTCGTGATTTCCTGAAACAGATTTACGAGGATAACGGTAAGGTTCAAGAAGTCGACAGTTTGACTGAAGAAGAGGTTTTGACGCTTGCGGCTAATCTCACTAATGGCGTGCCCATGGCTACCCCAGTATTTGGTGGTGCCGAAGAAGTGGAAATTAAAAAGCTCTTAAAGCTCGCCGGTCTTCCGGAGTCTGGACAGCTGAAGTTAACGGATGGGCGTACGGGTAAAGTTTTTGATCGAGAGACTACGGTTGGCTATATGTATATGCTTAAGTTGAATCACTTAGTGGATGACAAAATGCATGCGCGATCTACCGGTCCTTATAGTTTAGTCACCCAGCAGCCCCTGGGCGGTAAGGCTCAGTTTGGTGGGCAACGTTTTGGAGAGATGGAGGTATGGGCGCTGGAAGCTTATGGCGCAGCATATACTTTGCAAGAAATGTTGACGGTTAAATCAGATGACGTTAACGGTAGAACCAAAATGTATAAGAATATTGTCGATGGCGATCACAGTATGGATGCGGGTATGCCTGAATCGTTCAATGTATTATTGAAGGAAATTCGTTCTCTTGGAATCGATATAGAGCTGGAAACCGAATAAGGAGAAAAGCCCTTGAAAGACTTATTAAATTTATTAAAACAGGGTCAGACTGAAGAGTTTGACCGGATTCGAATTGGCTTGGCCTCACCTGAGAAAATTCGCTCCTGGTCATATGGCGAAGTTAAAAAGCCAGAGACCATTAATTACCGTACTTTCAAACCCGAGCGGGATGGACTTTTTTGCGCGAAAATATTTGGCCCAGTAAAAGATTATGAATGTTTATGTGGCAAATATAAACGCTTAAAACACCGTGGTGTTATTTGTGAAAAATGTGGTGTGGAAGTTACGCTGGCCAAAGTGCGGCGTGATCGTATGGGGCATATCGAGCTAGCAAGTCCGGTTGCGCATATCTGGTTTTTGAAGTCTTTGCCGAGTCGCATGGGTTTATTGTTAGATATGACTTTGCGCGATATCGAACGAATTCTTTATTTCGAAGCCTTTGTAGTGATTGAGCCAGGGATGACTGAGTTAGAGCGTGGGCAATTGCTGAATGATGAGACCTACCTCGATGCGATCGAGCAATATGGTGATGAGTTCAAGGCGCTGATGGGCGCTGAAGCGATTTTTCACATGATGAAGACACTGGATTTAAAAGAAGAGCTCGCCCAAGTACGCGAAGATATTAATGCGACAAACTCTGAGACCAAGCTTAAAAAACTATCCAAGCGTTTAAAATTAATCGAGGCATTATTAGATTCGGGCAATAAGCCGCAGTGGATGGTGATGACGGTGTTACCCGTATTGCCTCCCGAGTTGCGCCCACTGGTGCCACTCGATGGTGGGCGTTTTGCTACTTCGGATTTAAATGATTTATACCGCCGAGTGATAAACCGAAATAACCGCTTGAAGCGATTGCTTGATCTTAATGCGCCTGACATTATTGTGAGAAACGAAAAGCGCATGTTGCAGGAGGCCGTCGATGCATTGCTGGATAATGGCCGCCGTGGGCGCGCAATTACCGGTACTAACAAACGTCCGTTGAAGTCACTTGCTGACATGATCAAGGGCAAGCAGGGGCGTTTTCGACAAAACCTGTTAGGTAAGCGGGTGGATTATTCCGGTAGATCGGTTATCGTGGTTGGGCCATATTTGCGTTTGCATCAATGTGGTTTGCCGAAAAAAATGGCTTTGGAGTTATTTAAACCCTTTATTTTCAGCAAGCTTGAACGCAGAGGATTAGCGACCACCATTAAAGCGGCTAAAAAAATGGTCGAACGCGAAGGGGCTGAAGTGTGGGATGTGCTCGAAGAAGTTATCCGCGAGCATCCGATTTTGCTCAATCGTGCACCGACCTTGCATCGGCTGGGGATCCAAGCATTCGAACCCGTGCTGATAGAAGGCAAGGCCATTCAATTG
>CAZWUO010000158.1:0-8997 GCA_964636675.1 uncultured Ectothiorhodospiraceae bacterium | reverse complement strand
CCATGGAATGAAGAAGGCGTGCAATAAAACTGAAATCTCAAACGTCACGGGTATATCTCAGTGAAATGTATATACCGCACAGAAAACAGCGACAATACTGAGTGCGAAGCTAAATTTTCCAGCAAAACCTAAACGCTTCAAACGAATTGCAATATTACTGCCATTGGTAAACTTCATTTGCCAAAATCCATATAAGCTCAATAAGATAATGCCTGACACTGCAAGCATTTTTGTTATAAATAGGGGCGTACCGTAAATGACCGGTGAAATTTGCAAAGCTAATAACACACCAGAGGCAAGCAATAACAGTAAACCAATATAAGAAATATACCTCAATGGATAAAGGCTTCGAATCACCTCAATTCGTGATGCTTCTGGAAAACGTTTTGCTAAGAAACCGATGACAAACAATGCAAACCCCGTCCCGGCACCAAATATAAGTCCTATAAAATGTATCAATAATTGAAAATCTCTCATTTATTATACCCAAGTTTATCGCAACACTCATCATTTTTATTGACCACAGTCAATCCGTCTAACATCTATAAAACTATAACGGAATGCTATGTAAAATATAGGTGCACTATATACTTTATGCTCTAAAATTTCACGATACTGGTATAATGAACAGTATTCTATTATTACCCGTTACAGCCTAACAAATGAACAAAACACTTAAAGAACTATTACACAACAATCCGGCGCTTTGGCGAGCCGGTGAAATCAGCAAAAGTAATGCAACCAACCCTTCAACCGGGTTTAGCATACTTGATGATGTATTACCGGGAAATGGCTGGCCAGCAAATGCATTGACTGAAATTATCGCACCACACTGGGGTATTGGAGAGCTGCAACTTTTACTGCCCACGCTGCGCAGAATCACCCAACAATACCAATATGCCTTGTGGATTGCACCGCCTTTTATCCCCTATGCTGCAAGCCTGCGTGATCACGCTGTGGACTTGGAATATACCCTGGTTTTGCCTCACGAACACCTAGGGCGTGAGTGCTCATGGGTCATGGAAAAAGTATTGCGCGCGCAGGCTTGTGGCATCGCAATGAGCTGGCCTAGGCACTTGACCGACAAAGAAATGCGTCGCTTGCAACTTGCTGCGGAAAATGGCCGTAGCATAGGTTTTGTCTTTCGCACTACCGAGGCTAAATCTTCCCCGGCTGCTTTACGACTTCGCTTAACTGCATTGCAAGCTGGGCTGCAAATAGATGTGCTAAAGGTTCGTGGCGGTAGTCAGTTGCATCAGATTATCATTCCTCTTAAAAAGTCCTTTGCGTAGCAACGCCCACTGATGCAAGCATCAAAAAGAATGTTTGTTAGCCAAGAAGAATTCTTAATACTCCGCATCGTGATATACATTTTGCACATCATCTAAATCATTTAGCATAGCAAGAAATTTTTCAAACATGACAATATCATCACCCGCTATCGGTGTCCGGTTTTGCGGTAAAAACTGGATTTCATCCACCTCAAAATCAATCTCACCTAAGATTTTTATGAGTATATTTTTTGCTTTAAAATACTCGGTATGCGGGGTAAACACGGTGAGCTTTCCAGCCTCACTTTCGATATCGCTAACATCGACATCGGCCGCTAGTAATGCATCCAAGACAACCTCTTCGTCATTCCCGTTAAAAACCAAAATAGCCACATGATCAAACATATGGCTTACGCTACCCTGCGTACCAATTTTACATTTTGTTTTGGTAAAACACTGGCGTACATCGCCAAAAGTACGATTGGGATTATCCGTTAAGCTATCGACTATCACCATGCAACCACCGGGACCAAACCCTTCGTAACGCGCGGGAGAAAAATTTTCACCGCCACCGCCCTTTGCTTTCTCAAGCGCTTTATCAATAACATGGCTAGGGACTTGATCTTTTTTAGCGCGTTCAAGCATTCCGCGCAATGCTAAATTACCCGCAGGATCCGTCCCTCCCGCCTTGGCACACACATAGATTTCACGCCCGTATTTACTATAGACTTTGGCTTTGGCATCCGATGTTTTAGCCATAGATTCTTTACGGTTTTGATAGGCTCGACCCATAATATGACTACTCCGTTGCAAGTGGAATCTTCTTCACCAGCAAGATTCGCGTAAAATATTAAACCGCTCTATTATGCTGAAGAAGCCAAAGCATCTCAATGCAAAGCATGCAGAAATCGCAGTCTTAAAGCGAGTAGTCGTGTAGAATCACGGTATTTTTTAAGAACTGGAATATATGAACCATCAATCAGTAGCGGATCTTCCCGCCTGGAAATTTATCTTCGCGAGTTGGCTGGTCGCAACGATTGCAACGGCGGGGAGTCTTTTTTTCAGTGAAATAATGGGCCTAGTACCCTGTATACTTTGCTGGTATCAGCGCATTTTCATGTTTCCATTGGTTGTGATTTTGTGGATAGGATTACATCCTCTCGATCAGCGGGTGGTACGTTATGCCTTACCGATTGCGTTCATTGGCCTGTTGTTTACGACTTATCACGGATTGCTGTTTTATGGCTTTATTCCAGAAAACCTTCAGCCTTGCAGTGCCGGCGTATCTTGTGCGGATGCAACCATGGTGTTGTTTGGTTTTTTACCCATTCCGTTATTGTCACTCGCTGCCTTTTTAAGCATTATCTTTTTATTATTGAAAGCACGCTCTGTATACCCTGAAACCGCTAAACCGACCGCTAAAACTAGGATATTAGAATGAAAAAATATACAACGAGCATTATTGCCATATTATTGATTGCACTCGCATTTGGGCTATCTGCTTTTTTATATAATACGCTGAATAGTGCTCAAGTAAGCCAATTGGTTTCCCAGCATAGCGAAGCCCTGTCCAGAGATCACTCCGTGAAAATAGGCAATCCCCAGGCGAAAGTCACGATTGTCGAATTCCTCGATCCCGCTTGTGGAACCTGCCGCCAATTTCACCCACTGCTTAAAAAGCTATTGGAAAAACATGGCGATAAAGTAAACCTAGTGATTCGTTACGCACCTTTGCATCATGGCTCGGAGCAAATGGTGGCGATACTTGAAGCCGCTAAAATGCAAGGGCAATTCTGGCCGGTACTGGAAATGATGTTTGCAACTCAATCTCAATGGGCGATCAACCATCAAGCCAATCCAAAGATTTTTTGGAACATATTAAGCCGAATGCATAAAACCCTGGATTTTACGAAACTCCAAAAGGACATGAGTAAGCCCGCTGTGCTCAAAGCAATTCAACAAGATATCGCAGACGGCCAATTATTGGGCGCCAACAAAACCCCCACCTTCTTTGTTAACGGCAAACCTTTACCCCGCTTTGGTTATACTCAATTACAAAATCTGGTGACCGCTGAAATCAATGCAAACTATTAAACCCCAGAAAAACGCTTTATGACCGCACTACATTACGCCCCACTTCTTCGACCTAATGAAAATCTCTGGACTTAATGGCTAAATCACTTAACCAGTGACTATAATCTTCTAAGCGCCCAGCGATTAAATGCAATACACCGTCTTCTTGTTGCACCACACCGCTCACCAGCATTAAGCGCGCTTTTAATAAAGCTTGGCGCTGCGCTGCTACAAACTTAGGCCATACAATGACATTCACATAACCACTTTCATCTTCTAGGGTTACAAACACAACGCCTGAGGCAGTGCCAGGGCGTTGTCTGCCGATCACAAGACCGACGACCCTGGCTATTTGATGATTCTTTAAACCCCATAATTCAGCCGATTTTTTTATTCCCTGTGCCGTCAATTTATCACGTAATAAAGCCACGGGGTGTTGTTTTAGGCTAAAGCCAGTAGTGACATAGTCCGCCGTCACATTAGCAACCTCACTGGGCTTGCATAACAAGACTTCAGGTTCTTGAAATCGGGGTTGTGCAAACAAGGGTAATGCTTGCTCTACCCCACTTACTTGCCAATAAGCACGATGCCTATGCCCAGCAAGCTCACTCAATGCATCAGCGGCAGCCAAGGCTGCCAAATCGCTTTTATTCAGTACGGCACGACTCGCTAAATCCTGCACATCCATAAAGGGGCGCTGCTGCCGTGCGGCAATAATTCGTTCAGCGCCGTCAGTGGATAAAGACTTAATCATCCGCAGACCAATACGCAATGGGGGATGAGCCGTGCTTTGATCAGTACTTTGATCAGCACTCTTGTCAGCATACTCTAGAGTGCAATCGTAATCGCTGAACATCACATCGGCGTGCTTGACGACCACCTTATGGCGTTTGGCATCATGGATTAATTGCGCTGGCGCATAAAAACCCATCGGCAAGCTATTTAATAAAGCACAAGTAAATGCCGACGGGTAATATTTTTTTAACCAGGACGAAACATAAGCCAATAGCGCAAAACTCGCAGAGTGTGACTCTGGAAAACCATAATCACCAAAACCTCGAATTTGGCGAAATATTCTTTTGGCAAAAGTTTCTGAATAACCGCGTTCTTGCATTCCAGATAATAGCTTATCTTCAAAAATCTCTAAGCCACCTTTGCGTTTCCACGCGGCCATGCAACGCCGTAATTGATCCGCCTCGCCAGCGCTAAAACCCGCAGCAACCATCGCTATTTGCATCACTTGTTCTTGAAAAATAGGCACCCCTAAAGTGCGTTTTAAAACCGCCTCCACCGCTGTGCTGGAGTATGTCACCGGTTCGATACCATTACGTCGTCTTAAATAAGGGTGTACCATATCACCTTGAATAGGCCCAGGTCGCACAATCGCAATTTGGATCACTAAATCATAATAACTCTGCGGTCGCAAACGCGGTAACATCGACATCTGGGCACGTGACTCTATTTGAAACACACCAATGGTATCAGCCTTATGCAACATTTGATAAACCGCAGGATCTTCGGCGGGGATGTCTTGCAAGCTAAAGGGGATGTTTTTTATCCGGCTCACATAAGCTAAAGCTTTACGTATTGCGCTCAACATGCCCAAAGAAAGCACATCCACTTTTAGCAAACCTAGCGCTTCAAGATCATCTTTATCCCATTGAATCACCGTGCGACCCGGCATCGATGCATTTTCAATCGGGACTAATGCGGATAATTGATCACGCGCAATCACAAAACCTCCGACGTGCTGAGATAAATGCCGAGGAAACCCAACAAGCAACGTAACAAGCTCCATCATGCGCTGAATCAGCAAGCTATCTGCGGCAAACCCAGTGCCTTGCAAACGCTCGGCATTCAGTGACTTGCCATCCCACCATTGCATCGATTTGGCCAAACGATCGACTTGCTCCAGACTTAAACCTAAGGCCTTACCCACATCCCGAATAGCACTGCGCGGCCTATAGGTAATCACCGTCGCAGCAAGCGCCGCACGATCACGTCCATATTTCTGATAAATATATTGAATGACTTCTTCGCGCCGTTCATGCTCAAAATCAACATCAATATCAGGAGGCTCGTTACGCTCTCTGGAAATAAAGCGCTCAAACAAGACGCTCATACGCGCAGGGTCAACCTCGGTAATCCCCAGGCAATAGCAAATAACCGAATTCGCTGCCGATCCACGACCCTGGCATAATATTCCTTGCTCGCGTGCAAAACGCACAATGTCATAAACGGTCAAAAAATAAGGTTCATAACTGAGTTCATGAATTAACGTTAACTCGTGCTCAATAAGCTGACGTATTTTTGCTGCTTCCCCGGTTGGCCAACGTCGAAGAATGCCGCGCTCAACGAGTTCTCGCAACCAGGTTTTTGCCGTGTATGCTTCCGGCACGAGCTCTTGTGGATACTCGTAACGTAATTCATCTAAAGAAAAATGACATTGTGCAGCAATGTTCACTGTCTCTTGTAATAAGGCCGAGGGATATAAGCGTCGCAATCGTGGCAACGAACGTAAATGTCTTTCTGCATTGGCATAGGCTGACTTTCCTAGCGTGGCAATAGGCCTGCCTAAACGAATAGCGGTCAGCGTATCTTGTAGCGCATATCGTTGGTGTACATGCATATGCACATCGCCAGATGCACACAAGGGAATCTTAAATTTTTCCCCGAGCTTTTGCAACTCAGCCAAATGTGTTTTATCGCATCCATCCATTAATAATTCCACAGCAATCCATATTCTAGACGCAAAACAATCCTGTAAAAATTTTAGATCTTCTTGCCGTTTTTTATTCTGCGATTTTTGAGATTGTGCTTCTAGCTTTGGGTTTTTTTCTGGTAACCATAATGCAAAACATTGTGTAGGGAGGTTTTGTTGGAGTAAATCTCTATCTAAATAATAATCACCTTTGTCCGCACGCTGTCTTGCAATCGTAATGAGATGCGACAATTCAGCATAAGATTTTCGATTGCTCGCCAGCAAAACAAAACGTAAACCGTCATGCAAAACAAACTCACTGCCAATAATTAATTTAATAGCCTCTTGTTTAGCACTAATATGTGCCTTGACAATACCCGATAAAGAACATTCATCCGTCATTGCGAGCGCGCTATAGCCTAACATTGCGGCACGTTGAACAAGCTCTTCAGGATGTGAAGCACCGCGTAAAAAAGAAAAATTACTCAGGCAATGCAACTCAGCATACTGTTCTTTATCATCCATCATCTAATATATCCGTAGCGATTGAGATTTCGAGTATATTCAGCCGAACAAACCGTGTAAAAACCATTGCTTATTTATCAAGTCACGATAAATCCACAAGAGACTGTGATCACAGTCACGTGCAATGTAATAGTCACGATGAATATTATCATCTTCCCACCAGCCCGATTCAATACGCTCTGGACCATGCACCGCTTTTAATAAACCACGATAACAAGGTGATTGTTTCATCTTCAAATAACGTGGTTTTTGCAATAACCATAAAGGACGCAAAAGCGTTTTTTCTTGCGCCCCAAAACGAGAGCTTGCCTGCCATACTGACGTATAACACCAGGAAAGCTCTGGACGATGTTCATCAACAACTTGAATATGCTGAACCACTTGCGGGCCAAAGCGATTTTGTAACTGCTCAAGCAAATTATGCCAATCTGCAACTACTTGGGGATTCTTGTTGTCGCTGACCGAAGCTGCAAACAATCGCTGTGGAAAAATGGATTGCGCATGAGCAATAAAGGGAATAACTTCATCGACACGTATTTTCACTTCGCATACGGCAGAAAAAGTTTTTAGGCGCTCTAAATGTTCTCTAAACAAGGCGATAATATGTGATGCATCGCGTGAACATTGGCGCAGTCCAACCGTTAAATCGTGCGATGTTTTATCAAAATGTATCAAATGCAAATATATTTTGGCAACCCCCGCATCGTGCTCACGTAAAAAGTCCTCTAGGCCTTGAACTAGCTTTGCTACTGCAATAACAACTGTTTTATTATTAGATGCGGCATAAGGCAACTCCATACTCGATTCAAAAATAACCGGTGGTTTATAAATACGTTGCGGATCGGCTTGCATGCCAAGCAATTTATCCAGATGCTGTGTTAATTTTTGACCAAAACGTCTGGCGAGACTTTCTCTCGGCAAACGCCATAGATCTTGCAAATTATTGACACCAATATTTTTGAGTTTATTAAGAGTTTTGTCATCACTCAATAACAATGTTTTAATCGAAAACTGCCCTAATACGGAACGTAATGCAGCCCCATCTTCAATGAGCAGAGTATTATTAACCGTACTAAAACGCGCCAATATTTGACTGGCCAGTGGCGTTGGCGCCACGGCAACCTTCATCCTGTACGCCCAATTTTTTTTATACTCGTTGATAAGCCTTTGCTGTAATGCGGATAGACCGCCGAATAAATTGAGGCTAGCTCGGATCTCCAGAATCACGCTATAAGGTTCTAAAATACTAATACGAGGTGTAAACTGTTGCGCCCAATTAGCGATATCTTTCAGCTGCTCAGTTTCCTGCGCAACATCTCGTTGCTGAGTCACTACATCGGAACACAAAGCATAGGCAGCCGTTAAATCCATATGAGCGGTAATACCCTGGGCCTCTGCATTTTTGCAAACACTGTGGACTTTATAACGTCCCGAGACATCTTCGATAATAACCAACGATTGATCTTCCACTTTATTGACTAAATCCAACGAGAGCGATGGAAAGTAGAGACATAAAAAAAGGGGTAGATGATTTTTTTTGGTTTCAGTATGCGCTACATCTTGAGACCTAGGCCTTGAATGCTGAAGTTCTTCTGCGGCGTTATTAGCAACAGCATCGGCTTTGAATGTACTGGAAAAATCTAACAACAATTGATTTTCGGCGGATTGGCTTTTGTCTGCTTGATTAACATCTCTAAAAGAAGCCTTGTCAACACCATCTACGGACAAGCTCGAACGTGGCTTAGACAAACTCATTCCTTTTTTACCTTTTTTCCCCCAATGCTACGAAGGTTTAACTGCTTGCTATTCTTGTAAGAGTTTGTAAAAAAGATTTTATCGACGTCGACGCCCTATCTACGCCTGAATCAATCAACGGACTTGAGTAGGCGACTGTACTTTTGAGGCATTAGTGCATTTTTTTACTCATTTATTGATATACTGTATATTATAACAGTACAAACAATTTTCGCAAGCAGAGCCTAGGGCGTGTCGTTTGCTTCAGCCACACCAGAGTTTGAGGTAATCAAGGAAAGCGCCATGGAAGCATTCCAGAAACTGCCCCCATATACAGGAATAATCAACCCCTGACTTTAACCTAGACTCCGCAAAACAAACAAGTTCGTAGTTTTGCCAACTTAAATCGCTACAATCTAATACAATGTCACCGCAAACAATGGCTTTATAGCAACATCAACAATTTCAATATTTTACGGGATTATAATTCGTATATATTGTGCTCCATCTGAGCATAATCCTACGCATATCCATACCTACTATCCGCTATCAAGAATACAAAGCCATTGTTGATATCAGAGTATGCGGGATACTACAGATGGTAATCTCCCTAAAAAAAAAGAAAGGTTGGTATTAGCGTAAGGGACTGCAAAACAATAACTTACCGAATTTAGTATTGGATAGAAATTGAAA
>CAZWUO010000157.1:0-9031 GCA_964636675.1 uncultured Ectothiorhodospiraceae bacterium | reverse complement strand
TTGTACGTTACACGTGGAACTTGTCTGCCCTTTTATTTTTTGAGGGATACGCCCGGTCGTAAAATTGCTTTTGCCTCTAGTGCAAATAACATTGTAGCCAACGATTTTAATAATGTTAAAGATATTTTCGTTGTTGATGTAACTAACTCAAGTATTAAAAGAGTTAGCAAAAGCGCAAGTGGCGTTGAAGGAAACGCTGAAAGTATGTCAGCTGTTTTGAGTGCAGATGGTGGTTCTATTGTGTTTGTATCTAATAGTACTAACTTGGTTGAAAGTGATACGAATGTTAGTGCTGATGTATTTTGGGTTAACCTAAATTCATCTAGTGAAATCAGTAGAGTGAGTACTAATATAAATCTACAGGAAAGCAACGGAGCAAATGAGTTTCCAGATGTCTCAAACGATGGGAAAGTTGTCTCTTTTGTTTCAGCATCAAATAATCTGGTTGTAGATTTAAATGACAGGTTAGATGTATTTGTAAAAACGCGAGAGTTGGGCCTTTTAAAAGCAGACGTATGGCTGGAGATGGATAACACAGAATTTGTTGTCGGTGATGAAATTACATTTAATGCTTATATGGATTTTAGTGATGATCCCACATTAGGTGGCTCTTTTGATATTGAGTTCGATAATTCAATGGTTAGTTTTCAAGGTTTTGCTTCCAATCCAGATTTAGAGGCGGATCCCTCTTTTCAACAAGAACCTGATAATTTAACTATAAATTTAGAAGGGACTGCTTTTGGAAAATTTGAGGGCATTAGTGGGCCAAAACTAATAGGTTCTTTTAAATTTTCTGCTATAGCTGAGGGAAGCGTGATATTTTCCTTGGCGGATAATATGTCATCGCTTGGCGGATTTTATTCTGCTAGTACCTATACGGCACAAACCGTTAATTATACTGGGATTACCACACTCATTTTGGACGGCGCTGGTTGCGATTCACTGGATACTGATTGCGATGGATATCTAGACGCTGTTGATGCTTTTCCTTTAGACCCCAGTGAATGGGCGGATACAGATGGAGATGGAGTCGGTGACAATAGTGATCAATTTCCAACGGATTCGCTGGAATGGATGGACTCCGATGGAGATGGCATAGGAGACAATTCAGACGAATTTCCTGATCAAAACCCAGCGAATGTTTTGCCGATCGCGAATGCCGGTGTTGATCAGAGTGTGAGCGCGCAAACTACTGTCACTATTTCTGCTATTAGCAGTAGTGATAGTGATGGCACGATTGTTATTTACAACTGGGTGCAAATTAATAACGGAACGCCAGCGGTGAGCATTACCGGTGCGAATATGGCAACAGCGAGTTTTGTAGCTCCTGCAGTGATAGCTAACACCGACATACAGTTTTACTTGACCGTCACGGACAACGAAGGTGGAACAGCCAATGATATTGTTGAAATAACGGTTTATCCGGTCGAAGATTTTTCCTTTTCCAGGCTGCAATTGTTGCTAGGCAGTAATTCTACCCTTAATAGTCGAAATGTTAGAGATGTGGATATTGATGATCTGGGTAATGTTTTCGTCGCAGGCCGTTTTCGTGGGCAGCTTGATTTTGATTCTAGTCCAGGTGTATTTGAGATGAATGCGGGATTCTCCGATAACCCATATGTGCATAAAACCAACGCTGATGGAACATTTGCTTGGGCATGGAGATATGGCGATATGTGGGGAGGAACTGCTACATCCGTAGTCGCTGATTCGCAGGGGAATGTATACGTTGCGGGTAAAGTTTCTGGTACAACCTATAACGCGGCAGATAGGCTTTTTATCACCAAATTGAATGCTGAGGGAATTCTACAGTGGGTTTATTACGTATATTCTACTTCTAGTTCATCTGATGTTTCAGATATCATGATTGATAATTTAGGAAGGTTATATGTAGTAGGAAATGTTACTGCTCCTAGGAATAGTTTGTTTTTAATCCGCCTGAACGCTGAGGGTGAATTAGAATGGAGGCATGATATATCAAGCTCTTCACATGTTTATGGTGGAAAGATAGCGATCGATTTAACTAATAATATATATATTTCCGGCAGGGCAACTGCGGGGAGTATTAATTATGATTTGAATGATCGTGATGGAGATAGCAATTTACAAACTAGAAATATAACCGGTACCGAAGATGCCTTTGTTGTTCGGCTAGATGAAAATGGAAATTTTTCTTGGGCATGGAATAGCGAAGGAAGCTATAGTTCGGTAATTAGACATTTACAGGTAGTCGGTGATGAACTGAAATTGCTTGTTACGGGCAGAGGGGTTATTGATTTTAATAATAGCGGTGCAGGAAATAGTTTAGGAACTTTAGGTGTTACTGATAACTACTACGTGAACTTCTTGTTAACAGGGGAATATATAAGCGTTCAGCCTAGCATTACCGGTGGATTAATGGATATGGATGATCTAGGCATCATGACGTTTGCTAATGATTATCCAGTGTTTGATACCACTGCAATGCAAGTCACCAACAATGGCAATATCTATTTAGCTGGCTCGTTTAACGATCTGACAGATTTTGATCCTGGTGTCGGCGTTGTTGAGAAAACACCGGTAGGTAACTACGATAATTTCATATTGTTATTGTCAAAGACCCCAGACTTATATAGAGACTCAGATTTTGATAGCTTAAGCGATAACATGGAAATCCTTTTAGGGCTGAATCCTAATGATGGAAATGATGTGCATAGTGATACAGATGGCGATGGTTTGTTAAACATTGATGAGTATAAAATCGGTTCAGATATGTTTGTCAGCGATAACATCGACCTTACTATTTCTTCCGTCTCTAACGATTCGGCGGTGCTTCCTGGGGACAGCTTTGTTATAAGCAGCACAGTAATAAATGAAGGAGAAACATCCGTAGCAGCGGGGCATACCGTAGGTCTCTACATTTCAGCGGACGATGTTATTGATTCCAGTGACACTTATCTTGGTAGTTGGACAACCTCACTAGCGCTCGTCAATGGGACGGTTGAAAGTAATGACATTACCGTCACAATGCCTACTGACATCGCGCCTGGGTATTATTTTATAGGCGCTATTGCAGATAACGGAGATAGTGTTGTAGAAATTCAAGAGACAAACAACACTGCCTCTTCGAGTATCGATGTCATGGATAATCCATCGGTTAGTGGAATTGATATTATGGTTTCATCTGTCGTCGTACCAGCGGTTGTAAATGCAGGCGATTATATTCCGCTAAATTTTGTTACGAAAAACCAGGGAGACACTGCCTTTCTATCTACTGGTTATGGATCTCAATGGATTGTGTATCTTTCGTCTAGTTCGGAGGTTGATGAGTGGGGAATACCTGTTGGTGGGGTTCAGATATATGGTTCTTGGTGGCCAAATAACAGCACTTTTACCAACGACTTTTTGCCGGGCGCAAGCGAGACAAGGTCGGAGTCTATTTTCATTCCAGGGAATACAGCGCCGGGTGATTATTATATCTCTCCCTGGGTTCAAATAATGGATGTGGATATGTCGAACAACGCACTTCGTTATCCCATTACTGTACAGTAATGTTGGGAATTATAAATGTTCTTCCCGCGTTGCTGCATCAATTGGCAAGTCCATTGGCTCGTGGCATTTTCTTTCTTAAGAAAATGCGTCACCGCTCACCCCATATTACACGGAGTCGTTACACCTAAGCTTTATCCAAAATGGTGGGTGCGCATCCACCGTTTTACCTTTCTAAGGACAGAAGGTGGATGCGCTGCGCTTATCCCCCCTACTTACTAACTCAAAATATTGATTTTATTTAATAATGCTTCGTTTAACCTGATTCCGCAGTTGGCCGCTATGAGGTATCGTTAAGCGATGGACGAGAAAACGAATGAGCTTGTTTGTCGAATTCACTCAGCGGATGAGCGCGCTACGCCATGAATAGCACGCTTTTTATTTTATCGCGCGTGGTGGTAACAGGCGAATAATAGCTGAGTTTGCTAAGCAGCGTTTTAACTCATCATCCATCACCCAGCCGCAGTCGCCATTACGTTGGGTCGAACAGCTGGCGCTACGATAACACGCATACTCAGGACGCCATTCACAGGTGGTGTTTACATCGCTATCCGCACATATTTGCCCCGAGCAACCTGTTGGCATGCACATTTTTGGCTTTTTGCTTTCAACCTTTAGATAAAACTGGCTGGCGGCCATGCCTTGGGCTGAACCCGCTGGCCCGGTGACTTCGACAAAGCGCCCCGCCATGGGCAGGCCATCCTCAGAGTTAACGGCTGCTTGTGCCATCGCGAGTTGCTCATCGCTTGCCTCAACCGCACTTAGATCGAAACTGGCTAAACTTTTAACGAAACGTCGATTGAGAATTTGTGCGTCATAACTCGGGCAAGGATGGGTAATGCAACGTATGCCGTTATCCGTCACACTCACAAATCTACCTTTGGGCGGTTGGTCAGAGGCACTCAACCACGCATTATTGATTTGCAATAAACCGTAGGCAACTCTATCGGACAAATTGCCTTGGATCAGAACTTTTGATTCACTCATTGCTTGGCGAAGCTCGGCGGTTTGAGTGGTGGATAAACCCGGTATGTTAATTTTATCCGTACCTACGTAACATTCTTGTTGTACGCTGCCATTCAGGCACTTCATCGCCCTGAGATTCACTGCGTTGACAAACCAGCCGCCACAAATCGGCGAGACACATCTTCTGTAATCTGGCCTGATGGTAAAGTAGCTATCTGCCGAGGGCGTTATCGGTGTTGGTTTGATAGCTGGAGAATCTTCCACCGCATAAGTGTTGAAGCTAAGTAAACACAAAACAGCAAGCGCTGTGACGAATATGACATGTAAGTTCTTCATTATTCTCTCCTTAGAATCTATTAAATGTTACCGTTCGGCATTTTTTCAAACGGTAAAAGTAGTGTGTGTCGCAAAAATGTGACGCTATTTGCTCGCGTAAGGCTTGTTTTATTATTGGATAGCAAGTTGCTGTCCAACGATGCATATTCGTTTCTGCGACAAGTAGGACTCGAAAAACAAGCAAGCGCCCTGTCTGGTTTATCCATAACTCCCTCCATGTATGACTCAATTTCTAAAGTAATCTGATTGGCAAGACGATCAATACGTCAATATCGATTTAAACGATTCTATCGATAATGTTTTCAGTATGGGTCATCGCAAAAGGTGAGTTTAGCTGCTGTAAATTCGCGATGTACGGATTTAAACAAGGTGTTTTTAAATCCATTGGACTGTTATGTATCGTTAAGGAAAGCATATGCAGCGCACATTATTATTAGTGGATGATGAGCCAAACATTCTTTCGTCGTTAGTGCGTCTACTGCGTAAGGAGGGTTATCGGATTTTCACCGCCAGTGGAGGCCAGGAAGGCTTGGAACTGTTAGACCGCGAACGCATCGACGTGATTGTGTCGGATCAGCGTATGCCACAAATGACGGGAGTGGAATTTCTCTCGCGGGTCAAAGAGTGTTTTCCCAATACGGTGCGTATTGTGTTGAGTGGTTATGCCGATTTTGCAGCAGTCACCGAAGCGATAAACCGCGGAGCCATCTATAAATTTTTTACTAAACCTTGGGACGATGAACTGCTGCGCAATAATCTTCGTGAGGCATTTCAACGTTTTGAATTAGTGTGGAAAAACGAGCAATTAGTTCAGGTGTTTGATAGCACGATTGAAGGCATCATGATTACCGATGTCGATGGAATAATCCAATCGATTAATCCGGCGTTTACTACTATTACGGGCTATAGCGCTGAAGATGCGGTAGGTAAAAATCCGCGCATGTTGCAGTCAGGTCGTCAAGATCAAGAGTTCTATCAACAAATGTGGCAGGCCTTGACGGCAAGCGGTGAATGGCATGGCGAGATCTGGAATCGCCGTAAAAACGGTGAGATTTACCCCGAGTGGTTATCGATTACCGCCATCCGCAATGATGCGGGTAACACTACGCAATATGTCTCTCTGTTTATCGATATCAGCGAGCAAAAAGCCAACGAAGCACGCATCGTACACCAAGCCTACTACGATGAACTTACCGATTTACCCAATCGACGGCTGTTCAATGAACGCCTTGCTGCCGCGCTTGAAATGGCTAGACGCAGGGAGTGGACGGCTGTGGTGATGTTTCTTGATCTCGACCGTTTCAAAACGATTAACGATACCCTCGGTCATGACATCGGTGACCGCTTGTTAATCAGCATCGCGCAACGGCTTACCGCAGTGATACGCCAGGAAGATCTGGTTGCCCGTATGGGCGGTGATGAGTTCACGCTGTTATTACCGCAAATCGAACAACGCCATGATGCAGCCATCGTGGCCAACAAAATATTACAGGCCTTAAGTGATCCCGTGAAAATAGAGGATCACGAACTCTATGTGACGTCGAGCATTGGTATCGCGCTTTTTCCGGATGATGGTAAGAGCGCCGATGAGCTGATGAAAAACGCCGACAGCGCGATGTATCAATCGAAAGAGAAGGGCGGTAACCATCATCAATTCTACAGTGCTGATATGAATGGCGAGGCGGGTGAACGACTGGCGCTGGAGAGTGACCTGCATAAAGCACTGGAGCGGGATGAATTTGAACTCCATTACCAGCCCCAAGTTGCGCTTACGAGTGGTCGGATCAGCGGCATGGAGGCCTTAATCCGTTGGCGTCATTCCGCGCTTGGCTTAATCCCGCCGGGGCGTTTTATTCCACTGGCGGAAGAAACCGGTTTGATCGTGTCCATTGGAGAATGGGCGCTGAATCACGCTTGTAACCAGCTTAAGCAGTGGCAAGATGCTGGATTGACAGCGCCCAGAGTGGCGGTAAATCTATCGGCGCGACAGTTTCACGATCACGATTTGCCCGCGACGGTGGCTGCCGCATTGGCTGCTTCGGGTTTGGCGCCGGCCCATCTGGAGTTGGAAATCACCGAGAGCATTGTAATGCACGATGCCACCGCGAATATCGAGACCATGCTAAAACTCAAAAACATGGGGCTGACCCTGTCGATTGACGACTTTGGCACCGGCTATTCTTCGCTGAGCTATTTAAAACGCTTCCCGCTCAATACTCTGAAGATCGACGCTTCTTTTATTCGCAGCTTGAATGACACAGAGGATGGCGATGATGGTGCCATTGTCAAAGCCATTATTGCGATGGCGCATAGCCTGGGCCTGGGGGTGATCGCTGAGGGAGTGGAAGAGCAAAGGCAACTCGCTTTTTTGCAAGCGCAGGGCTGTGACGAGGTGCAAGGGTTTTATTTTAGTCGGCCGTTGACAGCAGACAAAATGAAGCAATTGTTACAACAAGGGATACAACCTGGGTCTTGCCCTTGAGCGAGCACAATATCCGGCGTCGCCCATTGAAAAATTGGCAATTCATTCTGTTGTTGGTATTGGTTTTTTCTGCCGCCACACTTGCGGCGGTATGGCATGTATCGCAACTTCAATCGCGTTTGATTGAGTCTACGGCGATAAAAAATGCGCGCATATTCTCCGATGCGTTAACGGAATTCCGCACTTTGTATACTTCCGAAGTGGTTAACACCGCAAAGCAGTATGGCCTTGAAATCACCCATGATTATGCGCACAAAAAAAACGCGATTCCGTTGCCAGCGACATTGAGTTTGCTGCTCGCAGAAAGGCTTGGGGAGCATACCACCGAGAGTGAAACCATGCTTTACAGTCCTTATCCTTTTCCGTGGCGCGCGGAAAATGGCGGCTTGAGCGATGATTTTAAGCAAGATGCATGGCGCTTTCTGAGTCAAAACCCAGACCTGCCTTATTTTCGTTTTACCCAACGTGATGGCGATAAACGATTGCGTTACGCCACCGCTGACATCATGCGGCCGGATTGTATTCAATGTCATAACAACCATCCCAATACTCCCAAAAATGATTGGCAAGAGGGTGACTTGAGAGGGGTGTTAGAGGTTGATCTGATGATGGATCAAGTGATCGCACAGACGCAAGCCGATTTACGCGGGACGATGCTTATTTTTGGCACGCTCGCTTTACTGGGTGTGATTGGCATTGCTTCGGTGACTAGCAAACTGCGTCGTACCTCGGTGGAGTTACAGCAACGGGTAGAGGAGCGTACCGCCGAACTGACGACAAAGGCACAAATGTTGGAGCGCAGTAACCGCGAACTCGATCAGTTCGCCTACGTTACTTCACACGACCTGAAAGCACCGTTGCGTGCCATTGCCAACCTTTCACAATGGATCGAAGAGGATTTGGCAGAATGTTTGACCGTCGATACACGCCAGCAAATGCAACTCTTGCGCGGACGGGTTTACCGTATGGAAGCGCTCATTCAAGGTATTCTGGAGTATTCACGCGTTGGTCGTGTGGCCGAAGAAACTGAGCGCGTCGAAGTCTCTGTATTGCTCGACGAGGTAATCGATTCGATTGATCCGCCAAGCGGTTTCAGCATCGAGGTGGCAACCGATATGCCCGTCATCGAAACTTCGCGGATACGTTTGCAGCAAGTGTTTGCTAATCTCATTGGCAACGCCATTAAGTATCACGATCGTACGGATGGCAAGGTGATCGTTGAAGTTGAGCAACAGAGCGAGTTTTATCTTTTTAGCGTATGCGACGACGGCCCTGGCATTGCCGCGGAGTTTCACGCCAAAGTGTTCCAGATATTTCAGACTTTGCAGGCTCGCGACCAAGTAGAGAGTACCGGTGTAGGCTTGTCGCTGGTGAAGAAAATTGTAGAAGATCAGGGCGGTGAGATCAGTCTTGATTCTCGCCTCGGCGAGGGCGCTCGCTTTCGTTTTACCTGGCCTAAACAGACGGAATCATAATTAGCTATGCAAGACAAGAGTATCAATATTTTACTCATCGAAGATGATGCGGTCGACGTGATGAACGTGCAACGGGCGTTCAAAAAAAATCACATCACAAACATGCTTCATGTGGCCAGCAATGGTTTACAAGCGTTGGCAATGTTGCGTGGCGAGGATATGCTGCCGATCATACCCAAGCCTAAAATTATCCTGCTCGATATCAATATGCCATGCATGAATGGCATCGAGTTTTTGGCCGAGC
>CAZWUO010000156.1:0-9198 GCA_964636675.1 uncultured Ectothiorhodospiraceae bacterium | reverse complement strand
CGAGTTGCAAGGCTTGACGATCCGAGGCCGAGTTCGAGGCATTGACCGATTGCACCGCGAGTTCACGCACCCGTTGTAAGATATTGCCGACTTCCTGCAACGCACCTTCTGCGGTTTGTCCTAGGGAAATACCATCGTTGGCGTTACGTGTAGCCACCGTAAGACCACGGATTTGCGAGGTAAAACGTTCAGATATTGCCAGACCAGCCGCATCGTCTTTGGCACTGTTAATCCGTAGGCCGGATGATAAACGCTGGAGAGAAGTTGCAAGAGACCCCTGCGTGCGATTCAAATTACGCTGGGAGTTTAGCGCCATTACATTGGTATTAATAACTTGAGGCATTTTTTTGCCCTCTATAATTATATGCGTCACTTTTGCCACAACGCAAAAGCAACTGCAAGTCAGACTTCAGCGGATACATCAAATATGGTTAATATTTACCGCTACCAACCCGGCTATCGACCATTAATTATACAGCTTTAGTTTTTCAATCTCTCATTTATATATAATTTTCTTAAGCTTACGTAGTTTTCCTAAGCTAGTTGCTGCGTTTTTATCTAAACTGTGAAATAGGCCTCACTTTGCCAAAGAGAAAAAACTTTATCAGCGCGACGATTACTTAGTGGGGATTTCTAGGCGTATCGTCAATTAATATGATCCTAGATTCCGCAGTTAACCGCTATGAGGCATCGTTAAGCGATTGATGAGAAAACGAAGGAGCTTGTTTTTCGAATTCACCCAGAGGATGATCGTTACTGCAGCAAGCTCAATACATTTTGGGGTATTTGATTAGCCTGAGCTAACATAGACGTACCTGCTTGCTGGAGTATCTGGGTTCGTGTGAGTTCGGCCGTTTCTTTTGCAAAATCGGCATCTTGAATGCGCGACCTCGCAGCACTCAAATTTTCAACCGATGTTTCTAGGTTTCTAACCGTCGATCCAAACCGGTTTTGCAATGCACCAAAACGTGCTCGTTGATCGCTGACCTGGGCGATGGCCGCATCAACAATCGTTAACGCGAGATTCGCACCGGTCACGGTTTCAACCTCTATATCAGACACTTTCTGTAATATTGATGCTTCAGCCGCAGTCGTTATTATTTCCGCCGCACTACCAGCAATACTAAACGCCTTATTCGCATCAAAAATCACTTGGCCTACACCTACCGATGTTTCTGCGGTGGTATCTGCCGTTAAAGTGACTGTGCCTGGGGCGGCTGTCGCTCCCGCAAAACTACCACCCGCTACCGTAACATTGCCGGCGTTGGCAAAGTTAGTATCTGACACGGTAATATCTTCACCGTCAAAATGCCGCAACACAATGCCCGAACCATCATCTTTGACCACCGCAACAACACCGGTACTTGATGTTCGTTGATTAAACGCCTCAGCGGCTATCGACAATGATGACACACCCGTGGCTTCGGTTAAATTAAATGCTAGCGTTGCAGATGTCGAATTTTCACCTTGAATCGTCAGCTGATAGGCACCGGATTGCGCAAAGGAAAGATCTAATTGGGTTTCCGCATAGGCATAAACCCCGGTGTTATCACCGACAAGATTGATGGCTTCAGCCACCGTTTGAGCACTTGAGCCAGCGCTATAATTAACGGTAGAAGTACCCTCAGACCCGGTAACTACAAAGGTACCGGCTGCATCAAGCCGATGAACCGTAGAAGCAGAGTTTCCATTACCTACGACACGATAATCACCATACTGTTGGGTTTTGAAATTAGAGGTTGTGGCGACAATATATTGATTAGAGTTGGCGCCCACTTGAAATAGTGCGGTACCAAAAGTTCCGTCGAGTATTTTTTGACCGTTAAATTCTGCAGACTTAGCAATTCGATTAAGCTCTGCGGTAAGTTGCTTTACCTCAAGATCCAATGCTTTTCTATCACTGGCTGAGTTTGTTGCATTAATCGCCTGCACCGACAATTCACGAATTCGTTGTAAAATATTGCTCACTTCCTGTAATGAACCTTCTGCAACTTGAGCCAGTGAGATACCATCGTTTGCATTGCGCACTGCGACGGAGAGTCCACGAATTTGCGAGGTAAAACGTTCGGTAATAGCAAGGCCGGCGGCATCATCTTTAGCGCTGTTAATTCTAAGTCCTGAGGATAAACGTTGCAGTGATGTCTTCAATCCTTCTTGAGATCGATTCAAATTTCTCTGTGCGTTGAGAGACATTACATTCGTATTGATGACTTGTGGCATAATTATTCTCCTACTGCTCTCCTACTACGGTTTTAGCATTTTCAACATGCGCAACAACCTGCTTACATAAAAGCGTTTGCATCAAAAGCCATAACATTCACAAAAAATAATTTTTAGCTTTTGATAAAAACGTTTTACTGCGCTGAACAATTTTTATCTACTCTTATCTCTTACTCTTACAATTACAGTTGCAATGAGTTTGCCAAACTTTTATCTTTCAGACAAACAAACACTTGCGTAAAAAACTTATAATAAAAAACAAGAAACCTTGATAAACAAAAAAATCTTAGGAAAGTTTTTTCCGTCAAAAAAACAAGTACGGCAAATTTTTGCACAAATATGGTTACTAATTTCAATTGTTTTTTACAAAAAATTAAACAAAGATAGACCTTGAATTTTTGAATAAGTATTCTGTGCCGCTTGCAAACTTTGCAATTGAAGATTCAAATTGGTAATCGCTTCAGCGTAATCCAAATCTTGAATATCGGAAAGATTTTTTTTCATTTCTAGATTAAACGTTTCATTAATATTTTGCTGCCGGCCCACCGTTTGCAAGCGCCCGCCGATGCGCGCCCTGACTTCGAGTATACGGCTCAGGTTTTGGTCAATATCGATAATTGATCGATTCATTGCGTTATGAAATGCGGCATCATCCGACTGTGACGTCTGTGGGGATGTCAAGGTATTAATGAAGGTTTGAATCGTAGCAAAAATATTTTGATGTTCACTCGGCGCGATATTGAATACATCTTGCGGTGTCGCTGCAACGGTTCCACCATCCGGTTCACCGATTAACTCAACCAACATTCCATCTAAATCAAGCCCCTGAATAGCCGCACCACTTTCATAGGGTATGCCAGTATCTGTTCCACCACCAACAGCTGCGAGAAAAGCAGCTTCATTCGCATACACCCCGCCCGACCCCGAAGCCGCAGTACCTGAACCTGCGGCAATCACTTCTAAGGTATCGGTATTCACCACATAGTATTCTTGCGGAGCTGTCACTAAACCTGATGAAGGAGGCAAAAACTTGACCTGGTAATTATAAGGTAGGTAAACACCCGTCACTGATCCTGGGCCAATAACGCCACTGCCGGTGTTAGTGATATCTTGCGAGCTTCTAAATACGCCATTGCCATTCATGATATCCATGAATACATCTTTTCCTGAGTCGGACACAGCAACCTCAGTTGCGGTTCCGATTCGCACATACCGTTGCCCGTCATCACCCGAGTATAAAAAATTACCTGCACCATCAGGTGCAAAGGGTTTTTTATTTCCTTGATAACCCGAAAATAAATATTCACCGCTGCTGTCCGTAGTATTCGCGAGATCGAGTATTTGATCAAGCAATTGCACCACCTCTTCGCGAATCGCCTTTCTACTCTCTGCATTTAACGCATCATTACTTCCATAAATCATTTGCTCGCGGACACGTTGCAAGGCGACCGTTAGGCCGTCCATTGCAGATTCCGTGGTCGACAATCGGATATCTGCAAAATCCCCATTGACTGAATACTTCTCATTAATACTAATGGCTTCGTTCAGATTTAGCGAACGCGATGAACCATAAGGATCATCAGACGGAGCAACTATTCGTCTTCCCGTTGAAATCTGCAACTGTACTTGGCTCAAACTGGTTTGCTGTTCTAACATTGAGTTGAGAGAATTCTGGGTCATCATATAGGTAGATATTCTCATGTTATGCTTTCCTCAAGGAATATTTTTTAAGTAACGATATTGTGATCTTCTGCATATAAATGGCCCTCTATCTGATAGCGTTCAGCAGTGCTTGAAAAATTCGATCTGACGCAGCGATGACTTGTGCCGCTGCGGTGTATGCTTGTTGAAACCGGAGTAAGTTGGCCGCTTCTTCATCGAGATTCACTCCCGAAATGCGCTCGCGTAACTCTACTGCTTGCTCTAACAAAGCTTTCTGTGCACCATAACTGATTTCCGCTTGCTGTGTGCGATTCCCTACCATAACAACTAAGCCACTATAAACTTCCTGATAGGTTGAATTTCCCCCATTCATCGTACCCTGGGTCTGCAAACCTGCGAGTAATGCCGCATTGCGATTGTCACTCGCACCCACAATATTTCCTTCTACTACGAATTGATCAGCATTCCACATCTGACCTTGCATATCTAAGCTCCAACCATTCAGGGCAACCGTCGTCGCTACGAGGGGGTTATACGGCAACCAACCACCCCCATCCACTTGATATTCATCTGCATAGGGTAGGCTTGCACCACCGGCTATATTGCGAAACTCTACTAATACTGTATTCTGCAGCCCGGCATCGGTAATATCGGTTATTTCTGGAATGATGGTGTCTAGAGCACCCGAAGTCGCACTCAGGTTCAGGGTTCCATTATTTCCAGTTGCCTCGGTTAACCGTAACGGATATGCAGCGGCAATTCTATTTGAGTCGGTAATGGCAACATCAAAAGTGCGAGACGCATCGCGGGTTCCACGAAGATAAAATGTATCTCCCACCGCCGGAGTATTTGTCAGGCTTAAATACCAGCCATCCATAGGATTGAAATCAATCGGTGGTCCTGCAACTGCTATCGTCATCGTTGTGGTCGTGTTTTTTTCTAGATTTCTTGCAATATAATTTACCCCATCGTAAGTTATTTCATAGTCCGTCGCTTCAAGTTGAGTGATATCGATATTCATATTTGCTGGCGTCGCAGCAAGCGGGGTTAGGGATAATGTCTGGCCACCCACGTTCGCGAAACTTGATAACATATCCGGTGTAGGCTCGTTAAAAAACTGCTGATTAACTACATTGTTTAAATCCATGCCTAACTCGTATTGGCGATTAAAGCTCAGTGCGATGCCATAAGCTAGACGACCTAATTGGTTTTGTGCAGGGATTAAAATCTGATCTCTAAAATCCACCGTCGCTCCAATATCACCACCTTTCAACGATTGCATAATCGAATATTTAGAAGTGGGATCGGATGGATCAATATATTTGATATCATAGTGCATAGGATCATCAACCATTTGACTCGCTTCCAATTGCATAGAGGTTGTTCCAAGTACGATGGGTTGTCCTCCACCGACATAGATATTTTGCATTCCATTTTCTTGCTCTAACACCGTAACATTGACATATTCAGATAAGGTGGTAATTAATGCATCCCGTTTATCTAATAGCGCATTCGGCGGTTGCCCTTGCCCCAGTCCTTCAGCGATGACAATTTCTTGATTCAGCTCAGCAAGAGAAGAGGTCAAAGAATTAATCGAGGTAACTTGATTCTCTAAACGTGTATTAACCGCACTCCGTAAATCATCAAACCAATTTGCCATTGTTTGAAATCGATCAATTAGGGATTGCGCCTGAGTAATCATACCTTCACGCGCCGGAGATGAAGAAGGGCTTACTGCCACATCTTGCACCGTCTTAAAAAACTCCGTAATGGCAGAAGATAATCCAGCATCGGGATCAGCCAATAAGTTGTCAATTTGCGTCGCAAACTCACCAAATACTGAAAAGTATTCCGTTGATGAAGTTCGTTGCCTAACCTGGTTAATGGCGTGCTGATCAAACAAGCGCTCTACCGTTTCTGTGCGCGACCCACTGCCGACAAACCCAGCCGGTGAAGGTGTGCCATTGTTGGCCGCGATCACCGCCCGTTGGCGCGAATATCCCTCCGTATTGACATTCGATATATTATTACCGATAGTATTCAGGGAACGTTGAAACGCCTTTAAACCTGAAGCACCAATACTGAGTATGTCTCCATCCGACATATTACGGCTCCCGAACCCATGGAGTTGCGCAATTTATGATAAATTTCATCATTCGTATACTCCTAATATTCGCTCACTAATGCGCTTGTGCGGACAAACCATCTATTTTTGCGATTTTTGTGGTTGGTAGCTGTGTCATAGCTTCTTGTACAGTTTCTTGCACCGCTTCCAGCATAGGTTTAGCATTCATTATTCGCTGTATTTTTCCCGCATAATGTGGATCCGTCGCATACCCAGCACGCTGCAGCTCCGAAAAATAGGCTGCAGAATTCCCGCTAGCATTAAGTGCATTTTGGTAACGTGGGCTGGTCTTTATGAAACTCACATAGTCGGAAAAACTTTCCGCAAAACTATCATACGAGCGAAATTTAGCTTGTTCTTTTTTTGCTATTCCGGACTCATACTCCAATGTTATTTTAGTCACCGAATCACCGCCCCATCTTTTATCTGCCTTGATGTTGAATAAATTATGTGAGTTTTTTTCATCTTTGTTATTGATCACATATTTTCCCCAACCGGTTTCCAATGCGGCCTGTGCTAATAACGCTTGTGGTTGAACGCCCAATTCCTTGCCAGCACGTTCTGCATAAACCCAAAGTGACTGCACAAATTTTTTGGGAGTACCAAGTTCAATTTGATTGCCCGTATTCCCAGCAATATTTGTAGTAACCTGATATTTTTTGAATTCGAATTCATCCCGCACATCAATTTTTGAATCAGTATGCGATGCAACACCACGCTCATACGGGCTTGGTAATCGATTATTAATATCAACCTGCAAGGGCTTTGCTAAGATCTCGGATGGTTTTTCGTCTGCTTTGTAACGACTAAAAGAGGAATGTTGGTTATAACTAACTCTCGATACTGGACTACCACTCAACTGCTTCACTAGAATGTCCGCCAAACCAATGGAACCATTTTTTGCTAAATCCATTGCTAGCTGATCATCATACATATCTTGATAAAATTTTCCTGAGTCCGAATCAAACAATGGATTACCAAAATTTGCATCACGCATGGACTTCAACATCATGCGGGTAAAAATGGATTCAAATTGACGCGCAACTTCTTCTAAGGCTTTTTCTGGATCCCTGCGTGCCCGTCTGCGCAAATTATCTAAGGTACTTGTTTCATAATAAGATTCAACTTGGGCGCTGGCGATACTCATATGTCTTACTCATTTCTGTTTCTCTACATAACTATAAGAGTAGTATCAGCAAACATGCCAACCTTGAATAATCACTATTTATCAAAATATAACAAATAGTTACAGATTACTAACGTTGTAGCTTGGGGGTTATTAAAAACTAAATGCGGCAACTCGTTTAGGGTGATAGGAAAACCTTCGCCGGTGTAGAAGTACATAATGCACAGGATGGCTTGTAAGATATTTTTTACGCCGCAATATCCGCAGATAAAACCCTCGGGTACTCTGCGAGTGCTGAGTAATAAAGAGTATTAATTTTCAGATAATAATCAGTTCGGCACGTAAGGCCCCTGCCTCTTTCAATGCCTCGAGTATTGCGACGAGATCACCGGGCGCTGCTCCAACCTCGTTGACCGCATTAACAATTCGATCCAATGAGACACCCGGAGCAAACTTAAACATGCGGTTTTTTTCTTGCTCAATTTGTATATTCGTATTAGGCGTTACCACGGTTTCACCTTGTGCCAACTGACCCGGCTGGTTTACCATCGGTTTTTCAGTAATCCGCACCGTCATGCTTCCATGGGTCACTGCCGCAGGCGTCACCGTGACATTGGAGCTAATCACTACGGTTCCAGTACGGGAATTTACAATAACCTTAGCCGATGCCGAACCGGGATCTACTTCCAGGTTTTCAAGTACAGAAACAAACGATACTCGTTGCGCAGGATCTCTAGGAGCTGCAACCTGTATGGTTACACCATCGAGTGGCCGCGCAGTCTCCTCCCCCAAGGTATTATTGATGACCTCGGATAAACGATGAGCCGTTGTAAAGTCTGCAGAATGCAAATTGAGCAATATACTACTGCCATTGTGAAAACCACTCACTACTCCGCGTTCTACCGTTGCCCCGTTTGGAATACGCCCAGTGCTCGGAATATTTACGGTGACTCGGGAACCATCGCCTTCAGCACCTAAACCACTAACCACTAAATTCCCCTGAGCTATTGCGTAGATTTTTCCATCGGCGCCTTTTAACGGCGAGAGCAACAAACTACCACCACGTAAACTTTTAGCATTCCCAATTGAAGAAACCGTAATATCAATTTTCTGCCCTGGCTTGGCAAAAGCAGGAAGTGTCGCTTGAATTGAAACCGCAGCTATATTCTTTAGTCGAAGTCTAACATTTGGTGGTAAAGTAATTCCAAATTGGTTTAACATGCTTTTTAAGCTTTGCACCGTAAAAGGCGTCTGTGCAGTTTGATCACCGCTACCGTCTAAACCGACGACTAAACCATAACCCACGAGTTGGTTGCTTCTAACCCCGGCGATAGACGCTAAGTCCTTAATTCTTGCAGCGTGTGCTGCACCCATAACAAAACATAACAATCCACAGATCACTAATTTGTATTTCATATTGATTCCAATTGCTAACTATATTTTCAATGAAACGTTAAAATGGCCACCACGCACTATTGAAGAAACGTGACATCCATCCTTGGGTATTTGCATCCGCAAGCACACCACTACTGCCATAGATAATCTGCGCATTAGCGACATTCACTGACAATACCGTATTATCCGCTTTTATATCGGCAGGTCGTATGATGCCAGAAAACTTAATATGCTCACTGCCTTGATTTAAGGTAAGTCTTTTTTCACCTTGCACCACTAAGTAGTCATTCGGCAATACCTCAGAAACCGTCACCGTTATCCGACCTGTTAAGCGATTACTTTGTGATGAATCGCCTTGACCCTTAAAATCACTGCCCGATTCAACACCCGCCAAAGCGCCACCTCCCGGTATCGGTAGCGCACGACCAAATAAGGTAGGTAATGCGGTATTCGCCGAACTTTCCTTGGATGTCGTCGTTGATGATTTCTTGGTTGCATTCGTATCTTCATCTAAGACCACGGTAATAACATCGCCTACGCGTTTTGCGGACACATCGGAGAATAAACTTATGCCAAATCCTGGTTGATAAATTCCGCCATTATCAGAGGGTGGTGGAACAGAAACAATAGGTCGAATCGACACAAACTCAGGGTCTGGTTTTACCGGTGG
>CAZWUO010000155.1:0-9205 GCA_964636675.1 uncultured Ectothiorhodospiraceae bacterium | reverse complement strand
AGCGCCCTTATCGATTTATTCAAATATTTATAAATTATACCCAGGTACAATTCTTGAGATTGATGATCAACGGGTTAATTATTTTAATCCTTGGCCTAAAAAGGGAGAATATAGCCCGCAACCGTATTGGAGTGCAGTTAATGCTTATCAGCAAGGCGTCTCACGCACTATTGATAACGAAGCAGAAGCACTGTCTGCATTGCGTGAGGTACTTGAACGCAATATAGGACGTCAACTGATAGCTGATGTGGACGTCGGTGTATTTCTTTCCGGGGGAATTGATTCATCATTGGTGACAGCTATCGCTCAAAATTTATCCGATAAAAAAGTACGTTCATTCACCATTGGATTTGACACACAAGAATACGATGAATCGGTGTATGCAGAACGCATTGCTGAGCACTTAGGTACCGATCATACAACGATTCGGGTAACTTCTTCTGATGCTAAGGATGTTATCCCATCCCTTCCAAGCATTTATGATGAGCCATTTGCAGATTCATCTCAAATCCCATCTTTTCTCGTATCAAAACTTGCAAAAAAACATGTGACGGTCTGTTTGTCAGGTGATGGAGGGGATGAGTTGTTTGCAGGGTATAATCGCTATGTTTGGGCGAATCAAATATGGAGAACGGCTGGTTGCATTCCGTGGGGAGCAAGAAAGGGGGGGGCAAAACTGATCTCGGTATTGTCACCTGCACTTGCAATATTAGGACAAAAAGGAAGTAAGTTTAAAAATATTAATTTAAAACTCCAAAAGTTGGAAGGTTTTTTACGCCAAAAGACCCTTTATGATGGCTATGATTATCTACTGTCCTATTGGCAACCTTCGGAATTGGAAAAAGTAATAAAAGACTTTACCTGGAAACCTAAAAGTTTTAATTTTGATGGTTCTGGAATGCAGTTTGTTGATTACGCAATGCTATGTGACCAAATAGGTTATTTGCAGGGAGATAATTTAGTCAAAGTGGATCGAGCCAGTATGGCAGTATCACTTGAAACACGCTTGCCTTTACTCAGCCATGAAGTATTAGAGTTGGCATGGCAAATTCCATTGAGCATGAAAGTTAAAAATACGGGTGCTAAGTGGCTGCTTAAAGAGCTATTAGCGACCTATGTACCAAGGAATATGTTTGAAAGACAAAAAATGGGATTTTCTGTTCCTGTAGCCCAATGGCTAAGGGGTGATTTACGTGAGTGGGGTGGAGACCTTCTAGCATCCAAGGACGCAAGCCTAGAGGGTGTCATTGATACAAATGAAGTGCGTAATATTTGGCAGCAGCATATCAAAGGTAATGCAGACCACTCCTCCAAACTATGGGCCATGCTTATGTTAATCGCATGGAGAAAAGAACGAGGATGACTATTCAATTTACGCACCTCTAGAAAAACACAAAACGACTAAATTCAGGAGTTAAAAGCAGAACCCTACAAATATATTACCAGCAAGCGATTAAGCACGAGTAGGATCTACATTAACTAGCTGCTTAAGAAACTTGATTACGTTCTTCTCATCTTCACCCTTAGTAAATACTGTTAGTAGCTCCTCTCTTTTATCTAAAAGCCAATCAAACCTTGGTTCCAAGTATGCAAGTTCAGGCCGGTTAACCTTTACAAAAAGACCCCCTGTCCATTGCCTACCTTCAGATAATTCTATTTTCTTTAGCATTTGAGATAGTGTATTTGTACTAACTTTAGGGGAAATATGAGAGATAGCCCACTCGTCCGGCGCAAACTCAGTATAATGATCGGCAAACCACTCCAGTGTATTTTCCAGCTCCGCATCAGGCACGACTCTACCCGTCATTTCATTTATATGGATATGATTCCCCCCAACATTTTCTTCAATTAATAGAGCAGGTGTACCACAAAAAAGTCCCTCAGCAAGCCCCTTATTCTGACCTTCTCGCAACGATACAAGCACATTAACTTTCGATTTGCTAAACATTACATTTAAACTAGCCTGATCTAGGCCAGGAATATACTCAAATGACTCACCACCATCACTTCCATAAGATTCAAGAGTCGCAAGCACTTCTCGTTTGGCTGAACCTGTTTTTTCTGCACAAACCAATACTGCTTTATAGCCTGGTCGTTTGCGACTGATGCGCCAAATAGCCCTTCTATATCGATCAACACGTTTAATTGGGTCAAAATTGGCAACATAAATAGCATCATAAATTTTTTCAGTACTAGGTATTTTATCAAATATTGATGTATCTACCCAATCAGCAGAGCCTAATGTTATTGGTATAAGGTTCGTATTTATACTAGATAACAAATCAAAATCACTTTTATATGAGGCCAACACGACTACTTTTTCTGGACTTAGTGCCGTCCATGCCAAAATATTCTCTATACTATAGCCAACCCAGCTAGGTTCTAAAATCACGCGAAAATACTTAGTCAATAACTTAACATTTAGAAAAAAATAAATCGGAATAAACGTCTCCGAAAACTTAATAATGAGCGCCCCTTTTTCAATCACTTTGGTTTCAGAGAGCGTTGGTAACTTTAAAATAAGAATTCGAGTTTCGCAACCATCAATAGACTCCACTACCCCGTTTTCTAGCAACTCATCAAATTCAGTTTTAATGCCAATATTTTGATGGGCAATCTCGCCAATGATTTTATTTGCTCGTACAATATCAGCGGCTCTTCGCCCTTTCAATATCAACTTAAGACCCAGAGATCTTTTTCCAAATTTACGCGCAACAACGCCACCATACACAAGCAAGTATGCAATAATCTTATTAAGACGCGTTGCCAAACACATATAAAAGGCCTGACGCAACCGAAATTGTGTAGCAATAAACCAGGTATTGAGTTTTTCGCTCATATTATATATATTCCAATGTCGATTTAAATTTACAGGAAACTCTAAGAATCCGTTAACACAATACTTTTTTATTTACTATCAATCCTGCACCAAATTCATTAACGATGCGTAAGATAAACGTAATACATTACCGCCATAAAATTTCAGAAAGGAATGCTACTAAATTAATGTATTATAAAAACACTCTGGAAAATTACTGCAGTCTCACATAGTCACAACATCATATCACTTCCGAAACGATCTTATCATTCCAGTCAATGGATCTATTATGTTTTTAGTATTTGCAAAGTAGCGAACCATACGAGCCACATTGATCAATTGACGTTTAAATTTTCCAAGCTTCATCCAATTTTCATATGCATGAGAAACATCACCCTGTATGATATCTTTCCAGCAGGTTCGAACCGCGTTCACAGAAAACTCTTTAGCACAAGCAGTCCCAAGTTTTTGCAGTTCCCTATAATGCTCATGGTTACTCCGTAGGTTTAAGAGTGCAGATTTCAATTCATCGGTACTTCCGACTACAAGACAGTCAGAACCAGCACTTCGGATATCCTTGAACGCTGGTTCATTACCAACAATAGCAGGAACATTTGCAAGCCATGAATTAGTAAGCTTGGTTGGTGGCTTGGAGTGCCAATCAGTGACAGCATCTCCTTTCAACCCAGATTCACCCCATCCTCGAATAGAAACAGTAACATCAACATTACTATAGTCATTCCACATTTCCATAGGAACAAATTGCCAATTAAAACCAAGCGCTAGCATTTCTTCTTTCCATGCGGCAGTTTGGAGCTTAGGTTCTAGGTTATGTAGCCTACCAAAGTAGGCAATGTTTTCTACTCGAGTACCTCTATCGTTGTTTCTTGGTATCAAGGAGGGTTGTGGCCAGTGAAGCGCTTCACTTACTCTATCTGCACCCATCTTATGCAAGATAGGGTCTGTATGACTTTGAACTATATATTGCTGAGCCCACGGATGCTCCTTCCGATCCGGTTTTATGCAAACAACAAATAAATCAGGGTATGGAATCTGATAAATTGGAAGAAAATCTCTGTGAGTAATAACAATGCCTTTTTTGGGTAGCTCTGTTTTCAAGAAACAGGGCACTCCAATTTCGCGAAGCTGAAGAAACGTCTGTAATGTCCACGAATATTTCCCCTCTGCCATACCACTGTTAGAACATACCCAAGCCCAATAATCATCAATATTCATTGGAATACTTGAGATTCTATCTCGCTGAAAAGGAAGATAGAACGTGACGTCCACCAAAGACTTTCCTATAAAAGACACAAGCACCACCTTATCTAGTTAACAACCCCAAACACACAAATAAGTCACCATACAGTTGCTTTAAATAGTCAGACTAGACGCCTAGCTATCGACTTTTCTTTCAAAGAGCCCACAATATTTGGACGCTGAATGAATGCTTGTGCGAAATATCGATACGAAATTACACATAATACGATCTTTATTAACGTACCGAGTCAATAATCGGCGGGCTTAGTCGACTAGGAGGTTGACTTGGTTGACTTGGTTGACTACCAATTTGATGCCCACGACTATTGATGAACTTGCTATAGTTTGACGTTAATAAACCTTGCGAATTGACAATATTATCAGAAAAATCACCACTTAAATTATCATTTAGAATTAGGCGTTTCTCGTTTACAGAGTTACGCTTTATTTTGTCAGATGATGTAAAGTTGTTAATTATCACATTTTCGGCGAATGTCCACGGACCTTTTTCATTTGAAAGCCAATCAGCCGCCACATGGCCAACAAATGTATTTCGGTTAACATAGATGGGACCACTTGGATTGGAGGAGATCAGCCTCAGGGCAACGCTGTCACTTTGACTCATTTGAATCAGGTTGAAGTTAATTTCGATATTACCAGAAGTCCCAAAGTCCTGTATCCAGATAGCCCCCTTGCTTATTTTTTTCTGTGTCTGGATAACATTACCTCGTATCGTCCAATTATTAATATCGCTTTTTGGCCCAATCGGCAATGATAAATTGGTAGATATGTGGTTATCTTCCACGACTGTTTTTGGCGATCCATAACCAAGCAACCAGTAACCGCAAGAAGATTCAGATGCCGTGTTATCTTGCACTGATGAATATTTTCCTTCCCCACCAACAAAGAATAATTGCGAATTATTTGTGCCTCGGTGTGTGCAATCTGTTAACCCCCTAAAAATATTTTTCCTAACCGTGATATTTCCGTTACTTCCGATGGCGATACCCTTCCCTCGGTCGTTACTGTTCAAGTTAAAATCAAAACCGTCAAGATAGAGGTTTCTTACATTATCATAAAAGAATATATATCCACTCTGACCACCAGAATTGAAATTTATCTCTGGCCTCTCTCCCGGGTAAGCTATCCATACTATCGGCTGCCTACCTGACCATGGCACGCGACACCCCTCTTCTTTAGTACAGTCTTCGACATAAGCATCAAGTATGTATTTACCTTGACGCCAGTAAACAAAAGAGCCTGAGTGGTGTGCATCCCCCTTTGCAGCGTGGACATCACCACCATATACATCTTTCATCGTCTTCCATGGATCTGAAAATGTACCAGTTCCACCTTGCTTCTTAGTCTTACCTTTTCCGGCATCAACGAATAAAAATCCTGTGGTTGTAACGGTAATAGTCCAGGAAACACTTTTCGTAGCGCCTTCTGAATCGGTCACAGACGCAGCTACTTGGTATGGTGTCTCCGACGCTGTTGGGCTAGGCCAGCTTATTTCTCCTCGCGCATCAATCGTCATCCCTTGAGGGACATCTGTCAGTTCGAATTGATAGGGAAAATCTCCTCCAGCAACTGCAAGCCTCACGTTGTATTCCAGGCCTGGATACGCTTTGTAAAATCTATTCTTGGTATCAAGGTTTGGTTGCGGCTGGAATATCTCAAGTGGAAGATTGGCCGCTACGCTATGGGCACTTAACAACATCATAAATAACAAAGCAAGAAGCCCCCTGACTAAGTTAGGTCTACGGTAAAATATGTAATTATCCATCAAATAATTCCTCAAAATACTATTAAATGTAAGTTAAACAAACCAGCATAGTAGCTATATGATTTTATGGCTTTGACACATTCTATCTAACGGCATACCAAATAGCTACACAAGCCCCTACGGGTTTAATTACAATGTATATTAGCGCTCAAATGTCGTCTAAGTACAATTTAATGCTGTATTTTTTGACGTACTTCACGAATTTGCGGCCTACTAACCAACTTTATGATGTTCTTCTCCACAGTTCTGAAAAATTCTCTTCTTTTAACTGGAGTAAAAGCTCTGCTACTCATTCTGACCAAAATTTTTATGCCATACCAATCATAGAAGAAACCAAAAGGGGGAAATAAGCTCGTATTAATTTCAGTAACACTTACCTGAAAAACTTTGGGGTAACAAACACCATAACTTGCCCATTTATTTATCAAAATAAAAAAACATTTACTTTAACTCATTGGTTTTCAAGGAAGTGGCTACATCCTTTATAAATCTATCCTCCATTTTTGTTATTTTCTTAAGAGCAAGCTGTTTCACCTCTTTTGCACGTTGCTTTAAAGGTTCTTGAAGACATTTTTGGACAGATTCTGAAATCATTTTTTTGTTTACAGCATCACCATCTAGTACTAATGGCCACTCAACAGCTTTTGCCTGTTTGGTAAGTTTTGCACCTCCAGCTATCGCGTCAATAGCAACAACAGGAACCTCGTTTTTTAGAGAAAAAACCATTCCGTGAAGTCTGCTCGAAATTACTACATCTAATCGCGCAACTATACTTTCAAAATTGTTTGCACTAGTAATGCCAAATTCATTTTCTCTGCATAGCGTATCCAAATAAATAAAAGCAACATTACTCTCCTCCAAGTATTCTTCCACAGCTCTACTTACCTGCTGATGCCTTTGTTTCTCCCCATATTCGTACTGAGAATGAACTAAGCAAACACCAATCAGGGGAACAGATTTATGTATGGAAGAAAAAACCACATCTGGATTAAATTGATTTGGCAGATCTCGAGGGTATAACAAATCAAACCTATTGGAGTTAATATCTTCAAGACTCAAATTAACTCCTATTTTCATACAGTGATCGAATTTTTTAATTATATCATTATTCTCCTCTTTCCAAGGCCCACATACAAATACAAATATATCATACACATCAGGGTTTACATTCTTTAGCGGTAAACCGACCAACCCATTTAAATGATGACAAGCTACATCATAATTAATACCTGCTTTCTCAAGCCACTGACAAGTTACTTTCATAGCTTCAATATCTCCAAAAGTAGCAAAACCATCTTCATATGAAAAATACCCTGCTACAAGAGCCAAATGCTCACCACTTTTTCTTTCACTTTGCTTAGGAAATATTAGTTTTTCTCCGACCAATGCCTTAGTATGCAGTGAAGCACCGACATCCAGAAGAAAGGAGCCCACTTTACGTAAAAAAACTTTATAAAAACCCGAACTATATTCTTTTTTTTGCATAGTTATTAACGCTCCCTAAATAGCTTTAATCTTCTGTATTAATTTCTTGAGCTTCCTATAAATAGGATTTCATCTTTCGGTAGAGAATTTAGATATTGTTTACGTTTCTATTCAAAGAAAGGGTAATGCAAAAAACACCCTTCTGAATTCGGTGCGTCACACACTTAATTGTACAAATCTTCGTAAACTATACTACAAATACTTCAGGTAAATTGTTTGTTTGCTTTAATGCTCTCATTGCACAATGCACCAATTTTTTCTTATGTATAGCCAAACTATAACGGTCAAGTATTCGTTGACGTGCAGCTTTTGAATACTGCTGCCGCAATAATTCATTTTGATCTATTTGAAAAATCATTTTCGCCAGCTCCGTACCATTTCCCGGTTCAAAAGACTGCCCTGTCTTCCCCTCTTCAATTGTTTCTTTTAATCCCTGCAAAGCTGACACAAAAATAGGGAGTCCGCACGCGGCCATTTCCAGCGATGACATTGGAAATGAATCCCAACCAGTCGATGCAATAACCCCAATATCACACCCCGGTGCTATTTTATCAATATCACTTCTATAGCCTGCGAAAGTAACACTATTTTTTGCTCGAGTGCCTTCTAAAATTTCTAAGTATTGCTTTTCTTCACCCGGACGATTGCCACAAATTAGAAAGTGCCAATTATCCAAATGATGCGCCTCTTTCAATTTAATCGCGGCCTCTATAATAACCTTAACACCCTTTCTTTCCTCCATATGCCCCGTGTAGAATGCAACTTTTTGAGCTTTAGAAATATTAAAGTGCTCTGACAAGTAGTTCTTCGCATTTGAGTTTGGTTGAAATCTGTCAGTATCTACACCTGTAGGAATGACACAAGTATTTTTCTTTAAAACCCCCCTACCATATACGGCAAACTCCCTCATTGCTTCGGACTCAAATATAAATAAATCAGGTTTACTCTTAATCAAGGCCACTTCAATTTTCTTTAAAAACAACTTAAACCTATTGTTAAGGCCGCTTATTGGCGACCCCCAATACGATAAAATAGTTTTTATACCAGCATCTCTCAACATAGTACATATAGGAGACTTTACCTGTAAATCAAACACAAGAGCCAAAGAAATTTCGTTATTTTTTATGTAGCAACTAGCCTGAGAAAGCATTTCCGGATTCTGACTTTGCAAATCTATCTGTATTACATTTTCAAACCCCTTTGGTAAACTTTCAGGCATACCGCTGTCGAGATTCTTAAAGGCAAAGTGTACGTTATTTTGATCTCCATATAAGCTGCATGCCACTAGAAAGAATGTCTTTTCTAATGGTGTCATTGCATAACCTGCATTGGAAGGTGTATGAAATATAACAATCATTGATGACACTAACTACCCCATTTGTTAATACTTTTTTATCGGCATATTCTTTTACCAAATATTTCTAAACAGTACGACACCCCTAAAACAAAAAACCATGAGTTACAAAACTGCTTTATATACAGTTTTTTAGAAAATTCCCCATACTCACCTGTATATGAGAAAATATCATTCTAAATCGTGCTTCTGCGCCTCCATATGGATCAATAATTGACAACATAGGAGTATCATCCCAAGCACCTAATAACGTCGTCTGACAGCCTGCTTTATTTATCACCTCACTAATCCTCTCTTCATGAACAGGCTCCATCATGACAAGCAAGTCTGTATCTAGCAATTCCACATCTTTGAATCGTGTAGAGCACAAGTGATCCATATTATAGCCGAACTCTTTTGCTATTTTTCTTGCCACTGGATCAGGATGATCATCTCCAGAAGCCTCAATACCTGCTGAAATAACCGGAATCTTCAGATTATTTGATAATGCTATAATTTCCGC
>CAZWUO010000154.1:0-9373 GCA_964636675.1 uncultured Ectothiorhodospiraceae bacterium | reverse complement strand
TGTGAGTGCCGAAGAAGAAATATATTCTGGTCTCGCGGAAATGCTTTTTGCCCCTGCTGAAATGGGTGAAGTGGGTATTTTAGCGCGTCATACGCCGATGTTGACGGGTTTAAAACCAGGCGAAGTAAGAATTAAAGCGGCTGATGGTGAGGAATCTTCGGTTTACATTTCTGGCGGTATTCTTGAAATTCAGCCACATGTTGTGACAATATTATCTGATACCGCGATTCGAGCGAAAGATTTGGATGAAGCGGCTGCATTAGAAGCTAAGGAAAGAGCTGAAAAAATTCTGCAAGATAAAGGTTCTGAAATAGATTTTGCACGCGCTGAAGCAGAACTCGCTGAAGCGATTGCGCAGATACAGACGATTAAAAAAATGAAAAGCAGAAGGTAAATAATGAGGTTTTAATTATTTTTTACCAATCTGTGTTATTTTGTATATTTAAAGCAAAAAGGAGAAGCCTCCTTTTTGCTTTTTTTGTTTTAGCCTTATTATTTTAAACGATAGGAATTGTGTATGAATAACCTAAGTGTTGTTATTCTGGCAGCGGGTAAGGGAACAAGAATGCGCTCTAAGCGGCCTAAAGTTCTACACACCTTAGGTTCTTGTTCGTTATTAGAACATGTCGTTTCCACCGCTGAAAGTTTAAGTCCTAGCGAAATTATTGTGGTATATGGCCACGGCGGCGAAAGTATCAAGGAACAGCTTGCGCACCTAAAAGTGACTTGGGTTGAACAGCAAGAACAATTAGGGACTGGACACGCGGTTCAACAGGCGATACCTGCGATTGACGCTTCACATAATGTATTAGTACTTTATGGCGATGTTCCTCTTACCCAAGAGACAACTTTGCATTCCCTGATAGTGAAGTTGGAACAAAATTCCAAGATTTTAGCGTTGATGACAGATATATTGGACGATTCAGAGGGTTATGGTCGAATTGTTCGTGATCAATACAATCGGGTAATACGCATTGTTGAGCAAAAGGATGCAAGCCCTAAAGAACTGCAGATCAAGGAGATAAATACAGGCATTTTAGCAGTATCCGCAAAATATCTGCATACGTGGCTTAATGCTCTAAAAAATAACAACGCACAACAGGAATACTATCTTACTGATATTATTGCTATGGCAGTTAAGGAAGATGTGTTAATTGAAACTACAAATCCAGGTTTTCACTGGGAAACTCTCGGGGTAAACGACAAGCGTCAGCTTGCCGAGTTAGAACGGGTTTTTCAACTCAATATCGCAACAAAATTGATGTCACAAGGTGTTTGTCTCCGAGACCCAAATAGACTGGATCTCAGAGGCTCAGTTGAGGTTGGCGTGGACGTGAGCATTGATGTCAATGTATTGCTGGAAGGCGATGTAATCCTGGGTGACGATGTAAACATCGGAGCCAATTGTATTATTCGAAATTCTTCTATTGGCGTAGGTTCGGTCATAGAGCCAAATAGCATTGTAGACGCCAGCAACATAGGCGCATATTGTACGATTGGCCCTTTCGCGAGAATTCGTCCAGATACGATACTGAGTGATCATGTTAAAGTTGGAAACTTTGTAGAAATTAAAAAATCCAAAATCAGAGATGGCTCAAAGGTAAATCATTTGAGCTATATCGGTGATACGGATATGGGTAAAAATGTGAACATTGGTGCGGGCACCATTACCTGTAATTATGATGGAGCTAATAAACATGTAACCATTATTCATGACGACGTTTTTGTAGGCTCAGATAGCCAATTGATTGCCCCGGTTACCCTTGGTAAAGGTTCAACTATTGGAGCAGGATCAACGATAGCCAAAAACACCCCGGAAAATGAATTATCGTTAACCCGAAGTCGGCAGCAATCTATAGCAGGTTGGCGTCGCCCGTTAAAAAAAACCAGCCCGGATAATTCCTGATCAAATATTCGAGCTAATAAACCTGGAGATCTCTTAATGTGTGGAATTGTTGGCGCAATTGCAGAGCGAGATGTTGTACCTATTCTTTTAGAAGGTCTGCGAAGATTAGAGTACCGCGGGTATGATTCAGCGGGTATTGCGGTATTAGATGCTGATGTGCAGATTGAGCGTGTACGGTCGTTAGGAAAAGTAAACGACCTTGAGCAATCCATGCTTGATACACCTTTAAAAGGGGTTATTGGAATAGCGCATACTCGCTGGGCAACCCATGGGAAACCAAGTGAGAAAAATGCGCACCCCCATGTTTGCCGCAACTCTGTTGCGTTGGTGCACAATGGAATCATAGAAAACCATGAAGATTTGCGTGCAAAACAGGCAGATCTTGGGTTTGAGTTTACCTCTGAAACGGATACCGAAGTCGTAGTACATGCCGTTTACCAACACATTCAAAGTGGCAAAAATCTACTCACAGCAGTCAAAAATTCGTTAAATGAATTACACGGCGCCTATGCAATTGCAGTCGTAAGCCAGAACCAACCCGAAAAAATGATTGTTGCGAGAAAAGGCAGTCCCTTGGTTATTGGGGTGGGTATTGGCGAACATTTTATAGCCTCAGACGTCGCTGCTTTATTACCGGTAACAAACCGTTTTATATTTTTGGAAGATGGCGATGTTGCGGAAATAATGCGCGAAGAAGTCGTGATTTATGATGCGAATGATCAACCTGTCATTCGGGAAGTCAAACATTCTAAATTGTCCGCTGATGCAGTGGAAAAAGGCCCTTATAAGCACTATATGCTCAAAGAAATTTTTGAGCAACCTAAGGCAATAGCTGATACCTTAGAAGGCCGCATCGCCAATGGGTCTGCGATTGAAGAAAGTTTTGGTATTAATGCCTCATCTATATTTGAGCAAATTGAAGGGGTTCATATCATCGCATGTGGCACGAGTTATCATGCCGGATTGATTGCGCAATACTGGATGGAATCTATAGCAAAGATTCCTTGTAATGTGGAGATCGCGAGTGAATTTAGATATCGCAAACCCATTGTAAGAAAGAATAGCCTCATAGTGACTATATCCCAGTCTGGAGAAACTGCAGATACTTTGGCTGCATTGGAAGAAGCCAAAAAACTTGGATTTGGTCATTCACTAGCAATTTGTAATGTTGCAGAAAGCTCATTAGTTCGGGCCTCTGATTTATGCTTGCTGACACGCGCAGGCGTTGAAATAGGTGTCGCTTCAACCAAAGCATTTACCACGCAATTAGTTGCTTTAATGTTGTTGGTTTTAGCGATAGGTAAGAAAAATGGCTTAGATGAAGCGGCGGAAAAGCGCATAGTATCTGAACTGGAAAAGTTGCCGCGCAAAGTGGAGCAAGCCTTAGAAGAAAGTCATGACGTAGTAAAAGCTTTATCCGAAGAGTTTACAGAAAAAGAGCATTCTCTTTTTCTGGGGCGTGGCCCCATGTATCCTGTGGCGATGGAAGGGGCGCTCAAACTGAAAGAAATTTCATATATACATGCTGAAGCTTATCCTGCTGGTGAACTAAAACATGGCCCGCTGGCCTTGGTTGATGCAGATATGCCGATTATAACGGTTGCCCCTAATGATGATTTATTAGAAAAATTAAAATCAAATATTCAAGAAGTGGCGGCGCGAGGTGGTCAGCTTTATGTATTTGCGGACCCCAAATCCCAAATTAAAGAAGAGCATAATGTAAAGATTATTCATCTAATTTCCATCGATGAAATCTTGGCGCCAATTTTGTATACAATACCATTACAGCTATTATCTTATTATGTAGCTATTTTGAAAGGTACGGATGTTGATCAACCGAGAAATCTTGCTAAATCTGTGACTGTTGAATGATACTTTGAAGAAAGATGAATTTTTTCATCATGATCATGCTTAGTAAATGAGTGTTTTTAAATCATTTACAACACAGCTGGAGCGGAAAATAGGCTCATGCAAAGGTCTCATAATTAGTGGCACTACATGGAGTTTTGAACTATGGCTAATAATTGGCTTAATTATTATTGGGGGCTATGTCGTTTAAAGGCGCTTCCTCAAGATGCGCCGAGTTCAAGAATCTCGCAATATATTGCTGTTTTATTATACTTTGTAACGGGTGCAATCGTTACGATGTTTTCGCAAACCTTTTCTGCATCCATGTTGGTCGCTGCTTTACAAACGGGTTTATTGTTATTCGTTATTCAAATGGCGCTTTGGATAAAAAAGATGCCGGAGAGAATCCCGCAAACCATTACAGCAAGTGCGGGTACCGCAGCGGTTATTGCGGTTATTGCGATGCCTTTACTCATTTGGGTTAGTCAAGCAGGTCTGGGTAGCGAAAATGTATTCATGGTTTTTTGGTTGGCTCTCGTTGTTTGGGAAACCGCTATTCTAGGCCATATTTTACGCTATTCCCTGGAGATTTCATTAATTGCTGGTTTAGGCGTGTCTCTTCTTTTTATGTATCTCAGCTTTACCATTACATTAAGATTGCTTAAAACTATCGCAATTTTTGCGAGCTAATGCACCGGTTGTTGTCGAAGAGGTGTTCTCAATTGATTGAGTTAAATTCCTAATGCACGTTCATATTTTAGGGATATGCGGTACCTTCATGGGTGGTGTTGCAATAATTGCACGCCAGCTTGGTTATACGGTTACCGGATCAGATGAATCGGTTTACCCTCCCATGAGTACCCAGCTTGAAAGCCTTGGCATCGAATTATTTGATGGTTATTCTGTGGATCAATTTATCCCAAAACCAGATCTTGTAGTTATTGGGAATGCGCTTGGTAGAGGCAAAGAATGCATCGAGCATGTTCTCAACTCAAAAATGCCGTATATGTCTGGGCCGGAATTTATTGCCAAATATATATTATACGATAAGTGGGTATTAGGTGTGTCAGGTACCCACGGCAAGACGACGACGACGAGCATGCTCAGTTGGATTTTAGAATTTTCTGGTTTTAGTCCAGGCTTTCTTGTTGGTGGCATTCCGGAAAATTTTGGGGTCTCCGCAAGAATGGGGGATTCGTCATTCTTTGTGATCGAAGCCGATGAATATGATACGGCTTTTTTTGATAAACGCTCAAAATTTGTTCATTACAAGCCAAATACTTTGATTATTAACAATTTGGAATTTGATCACGCAGATATTTTTGAGGATTTGAGTGCCATAAAAAAACAATTTCACCATCTTATTCGAACAATTCCAGCTAACGGTTTGATTATTTATCCGCAGGAAGAAAAAAATATTGATGACGTTCTTGCCATGGGTGTTTGGACACCGTTACAAAAGATATCTATCCAGCATGAAAGTGATTGGCGAGCTGATTTATTAAACGCAGATGGCAGCGAGTTTAATATTAGCTTTAACGGAAATATGATTGGTTCCGTCAATTGGGGTTTAATGGGCATGCATAATGTTTCTAATGCAATGGCTGCCATTGCTGCTGCAAAACATGTTGGAGTTTTGCCGGATCAAGCTCTCGCTGCGCTAAATGAATTTAAAAATGTGAAACGCAGAATGGAGTTAAAAGGCAAGGTTAACGGTATCAGTATTTACGATGATTTTGCGCATCATCCCACGGCCATTAAATCGACTTTGCAAGGTCTGCGACAAAAAGTAGGAAGCGCGAAAATCTTTGTTATTCTTGAGCCGCGCTCAAATACGATGAAATTAGGTATCCATAAGAACGAGCTGGCAGCCGCCTTAACCGATGCTGACCGTGTCATCATGTTTAAACCTCAAAATTTACCGTGGGATGCAGCATCTGTTATGCGGCAACTAAACAATGCTAAGGTTTTTGAATCTGTTGCGCAGATTATAAAGCAGCTAAAAAATGAAGTGTTACCTGGTGATTATGTACTGATTATGAGTAATGGTGGCTTTGAAAACATTCATCAGAGACTGCTTGACGAGTTGCGAAACAATCGTTTATGAAGTCAGCGGGATCGACGACGATTAGTTTGGCGATCACAGGTGCAAGTGGTGCCCGATATGGACTGAGATTACTAGAGTGTTTGCTCACCGCGAAAGTGTCGGTTTATCTTATGATTTCCTCGCCTGCACGCATCGTTATTGCGACAGAAACAGACATTAGCTTACCCAATCGAGCTCAAGAAATTGCAGCGTTTTTTTCCAAAAAATATTTAGCTGAAAAAGACCAGCTCCGGGTTTTCAACAAAGAGCAGTGGATGGCTCCTGTTGCCAGCGGTTCAAATGCCCCGAATGCCATGGTGGTTTGTCCTTGTTCCACCGGCACACTTTCTGCAATTTCGGTCGGAGCGAGTAGAAACCTAATAGAACGATCTGCTGACGTAATGCTGAAAGAAAATAGGCAACTTATTCTAGTGCCTAGGGAAATGCCATTGTCAGCCATTCACTTGGAAAACATGACTAAACTTTCGAAATTGGGCGTAACAATTATGCCTGCATGCCCTGCTTTTTATCATCAGCCACAATCGGTAGACGACTTGGTTGATTTTGTTGTCGCCCGAATATTAGATCATCTAGGTATAGAGCAAAACCTCGCGCCCCGTTGGGGAGCGAGTTCTGATGAATGAACAACGCATACCGTTGTTACCGCTGCATTCCGTGTTATTTCCTGAAGGCCCGTTGCCTCTAAAAATCTTTGAGCCACGATATACGGATATGGTGAGTTATTGTATGAAAAATAATATGCCATTTGGAGTGTGTCTTATTCGTGAGAGCAATGAGATAGGGTTATCGTCTTCAACCTTTGAAATAGGTACTCTTGCTAAAATTGATGACTGGCATATGCGCAATGATGGGATGCTGGGAATTACGGTGGTTGGTTTGCAGCGTTTTAAAATAGATTTCGAAGAAAAAAACAACAAGCATCTCCATATGGCAAAAATTAGCATACTCTGTGAAAAGCAAGATTCACTTATTCCTGAAACTTGCTTGCACTTAGTGGATTTATTGAAAGATTGCATGAGTCAAACGGCTTACCGGTATACCGACTTACCAAAGAAATATACCAATGCGACATGGGTAGGCTACCGCCTCGCAGAGTTATTGCCGCTGAAGCTCGCACAAAAACAATATTTTTTACAATTAGATGACCCTATTGAGCGATTAGAGCACTTGACCGGGGTATTAGACCATTTGGATCATCAGGTTTAACCTAGAATCTGCAGTTGGACGCGAGTGTCTAAGGCATTCAACTGCGGAATCTAGGTTCACAGAGCCAACCCTGAAAATCCCTGTTGAGCGCATTTCTTAGTGGCAAGATCTACGGCATTCTGCAGGTTTTTCTCTAAGTTCCACTGGTTTATGTAGCCGTGAATTAAAGCCGCGTTCAATGTGTCACCCGCACCGTTGGTATCGATGGGAGTAATCCTGGGTGCGGCACAATAAATGGTATTACCGTGACTTTGTTTTGCATATGCACCTGTCGCACCCCATGCACAGACCACATCAGCAGTGGTTTTTTGATGAATTACATCGAGGAATTCTAGGGGGGTTCCAGCAGAGTATTTTTGCACAATATAGTTTTGGGAAAAGACTAATAGGTTTGGAATTGAAAATAAGGATTCAATCGATGTTCTGGGCTTTTCGATTTCTAGAGATATTTTAATATTTGGATAGTTTTTTTGGGTATGGCGCATCATTGCGCTAATTTCATTGATCGCCCTACCTTCAAAATGTATCCATTGAAATTGTTCGAGTGATAATGATGCAAAGCATTCAAACGAGTATTCGGCAAGATCTCTATAATGCTGAATGGTTCTAGAGCCCGTTTTTTGGCAAAGGGTGATGTATGAAGTCGGGACTTTTCCTCTAGGTAAAACAGTAGTTAAAGTAGTGTTAATATTAAACTGACGCAAGTCATCAAAAATGATTCTTGAATCATGGTCTGTAACGATATTTCCTGCCCAGTAACAATCGTGATCGAACTGCGAAAGTACCGCTAACGTATTGGTTGCATTACCGCCACGAGAAAGTTGTTGGGAAATGACGCGAATTTCTTCGTCTTCTTGAGGGTAAGCCAGGACTTTGTTCAAGATGTCCACCGTTGCAATTCCAACGGCAAGAATTTTAGCCATTATTGTCGGGGATTGGCAACGGTTTCATTCGTGAAAGTGGGATGTAATAGCCAAAAACATCAATAATAATCCAGCCAACTATCATTATCGTAAAATAAATGAGGCTGTTTTCAAACCAGGCCATGAATCCAAAAAAGAAAACATCCCAGACAACCACAAACCAGAAAATAGATAATAAAATAGGATTCATACAAGAGCGTTTACCGCAATTTGCACAGTGAATGGTCAGCCAGTGTAGGGCTTTTAGTCGATCTGAAATGCTTATTGCGTCGTTGTCGCAGTGCGGGCATGGCGTTTTGTGCATAGTCGGTTCTCTTTTTGCAGTTGCAAAGTACAAAGCGCTGATGTTGCGCGTATTAATTATGATGTCTTATTTTTCCGTCTAACTAAAAAATCTTGCAAATACATGCAAGGAGCTATCAAGTCCAATTGGAACATGGTCGAAAGCTGATACAAATAGCACAACATGCCTGTTTTGGGAACCAGAAAAGATATTAATTTCAAGGAAAATGAGTATGCAACATTTAATAGAGGATCAATTATGAAACGATTGTTTGCGGCGTTGGCAATATGTGGGGCTGCAACAGGGGTTCTTGCACAAACGCCAGCATTACCTGCGGGTACGGCGTTAACCTATGGAAACGTGAGTAACCCTTATAATCTGGCGGCATATTCAGGAAACCCTGCAACGGGTGCAACCCTCTTGTATTCTGATAAGCGTGGTTTTGGAATGAGCATCGTTAATGCGAGCATAGGGCTTGAGTTTGGGCCAATAGAAAAGATTTACAACGATATTGATGGGATTCAAGAGCGTTTAAATGCTGTGCAAAGTTCATTTTCCAGTGGTAGCTCAGTGCCGGATTTGTCAATTGTGGAAACCTTAAAAAATGACGCGGATGCCTTGCTGGCAGAATTAGGTGATTCATTTTACATGGATGTTGCGGTAGGTGTGCAACCCATTGGGCCACTGGTCACCACGGGGCCAGATCTCGGTTCTCTGGTTTTTGATGTAGCCTTCGATGTACAGGCAAAAATTGGGTTTTTAGATGCGCCTCTAGAACTGGATTTTCTGGCAAGCTCCGGTGAGCTCATTCAGACAAATTCTGCCGCGTATTTGAAAGTGGGGGGTATGGCTCAAGGCTCAGTCTCCTATAGCAAAGAGATGTATGAGCTACCTGAAGGAATCATTTATGGGGGGTTTCATTTTGCCTCATATCAGATTTCCCATGATCCTCCCTGAGCATCTGTCTGAGTTTGAGGAGCTGGATTTCGAGAAGGATAATCACGAGTATTTCTCCCCGTATCTACTCTCCGCATACCGGTATCATGCTTTATCTATACGTGGAAAGAAACAGCATTTTGCATCCGTTCCCCGGACGCAGT
>CAZWUO010000153.1:0-9479 GCA_964636675.1 uncultured Ectothiorhodospiraceae bacterium | reverse complement strand
ATCCCAACCCATAGGTTGCAGGACATTTTTACCTTGCATGCGCTGATAACGACTAATCACATCGCCGATTGTGTAATTTCTTACATGCCCCATGTGCAGGCGACCGCTGGGATAGGGAAACATAGATAGGCAGTAATATTTCTCTTTTGTGGGGTCTTCTTTGGCAGCAAAACATTGATGCTCTTCCCAATATGCTTGGGCTGCTTTTTCTACAAATTCCGGCTGATATCGTGCTTCCATGGTTAACCTTGGGTCTGTGGATGTTTAAGCGTATTATAAAGAAATAGGGCACACAAAAGAATGCGTTTGTCATTACCAACCACTTAATATTGCGCGCAAGAGAGGTCAATATGGATACCAAAGAGAAAATCGCCAAGGCTTATCATCAATATTTATTCTATACCCGGGACTTCCTGCATGACTCCAAGGAAGAAATTGGACCAAGTGTTAAAAAAGCCTTGGACTACGCATCCGAAAAAACGGCTGAACTCGGCGAAATAACCCGCGAAGAAACCGAGGTTCTCAGCACTTACGTTAGTCGGGATATCAAAGATGCCGCTGAATTTATCGTTGAAGGTGAGCGCTCCATCGCTGACTGGTTAAGAACCGACCTGATGTATATCGAAGATAAGTTTTTGGAATTATTCTCCGACGTGGTAACCGATATGGGTGCAGAACTAAAAGACATGGCCGGTTATGCAAACGCACATCGAGAGTGGCATACCGGAGAAATCAATGGCTTAGGAACCTTGCAATGCAAAGCTTGCGGAGAAAAAATTCATTTCAAGCAACCTGGGCATATTCCTCCATGCCCAATATGCCATAAAACGATATTTGTCAGAGAATCGGTTTAACGATGAATTTTTTGGTCTTCATCGAGTCCTTCAGCCGCTAGAGATGCGGCGCGAAATACGGCGCGTGCTTTATTCATCGTTTCATTCCATTCATTCTGCGGCACAGAATCATAAACAATCCCGGCACCGGCCTGGAGATAAAGCGTCTCATTTTTTATGACTGCAGTTCTTATTGCTATCGCGGTATCCATGTTTCCGTTCCAACCAATATAACCCACGGCACCTGAATAAACCCCCCGTTTGACCGGTTCTAACTCATCGATAATTTCCATTGCCCGCACTTTGGAAGCACCGGAGACCGTTCCCGCAGGAAAGGTGGCGCGTAATACGTCCATTGCTGACATGTCATCTGCCAACTCTCCAACCACATTAGAAACAATATGCATGACATGTGAATAACGCTCGATCAGCATTTTATCCGTGAGCTTTACACTGCCTATTTTGGATACTCGACCAGCATCATTACGCCCCAAGTCGATTAACATTAAGTGCTCTGCAAGCTCTTTTGGGTCGGCTAACAACTCCTTCTCTAAGGCCTTGTCGTGCTCATTGTTTTCTCCCCGCGGGCGAGTCCCCGCAATCGGCCGTACCGTGACCTCGCCATTTTCCAAGCGAACCAATATCTCGGGTGATGAACCCACAATTTGAAAATCATCCATATCCATAAAATACATATAAGGGGAGGGATTTAAACTTCTTAATGCACGATATAAATCGATGGGGCTAGCATCAAAGGGGACTGAAAGCCGTTGCGATATAACCACTTGCATCACATCGCCTTCGATAATGTAGTTTTTTATTTTACGCACAGCATCTTCAAAGCCTTTTTGGGTAAAACCCGAAACAAAATCAGCTTCGGATATTGCATTCTTTGCATTATGCCTAGGCAACGCCTGCAGAGGTTGTTGTAATTGTGCCGCGATAGAATTAACCCGCGACAAACCCGATGCATAAGCATCGTCCTTTGCAGGATCAACATATACAATAATAAACAGCTTGCCTTTAAGGTTATCAAACACAATCACTTCTTCGGAAACCAGCAAGCATATATCGGGGGTTTTGAGTGGATCAGGTGCTTTGCACTCACCCAGCCTTGGCTCTATATAACGTACCGTGTCATACCCAAAATAACCGACCAGCCCACCTGAAAAACGCGGTAAACATTCTATTTCAGGTGCTTTAAATTGCGCTTGGTATTGCGCAATATATTCCAAGGGATCATCTACATCCGTGGTTTTTACCGCTGAGTTATCAACTAACTCGGTGACTTGTTTGGCATAAACTTCCAGGCGTGAAGAACAAGGCAGGCCAATAATGGAATAACGCCCCCATTTTTCACCCCCTTGCACGGATTCAAATAAGTAAGAATAAGGGCCGGCAGCCACTTTGAAATAAATACTCAGAGGCGTCTCTAAATCCGCCATGATTTCTAACATAATAGGGATTCGATTAAACCCCTGAGCGACGTATTTGCTAAACTCGTTTTTATTCATTTTGATCACTTTACATAATGGATAGGCATCACTTTAAAACGGCAGGTCGCCGCTACGAGCATATTAACTTCGCCAAGATTTATTGCACTTATCCATTAAATTGATCCTAAAAAATTCCGTAGCTTGCTTATTTAGCCAATAATGGCTGAATCTCCAAAAAGCTGTCAATGACCGCATCGGGTTTAGCTTCTCTGATGTCGACACCATGATTGTAGCCATAGCTGACAGCCACCACCGCAAAGCCCGCATTTCTTGCGGCTTCAACATCATGCATAGAATCTCCAACCATGAGTGACTCAGCTGCTGACACAGCAAAAAACTTAGCCGCATGCAGCAAGGGTGCCGGATGAGGCTTCTTGAATTCTAGCGTATCACCACTTACCACCGTCGCAAAATATTCGAGTATTCCCTGTGCTTCGAGTAAGGGCAAAGTAAAACTCTCTGCTTTATTCGTCACACAAGCCAAGAAAAAACCCGCCGACCTCAGCTGCTCTAAACCTTGCTTAACACCGGGAAATAAACGGCTATATTTTCCATTTGCCGCCGCATAGTGAGCAAAAAATAGCGGATAGGCTTTGGCAAACAAAGCTGCATCCGGCTCAGCGTGCAAGTCTTCGGTTAGCATGCGCTTAACCAATCGTTCGACACCATTGCCGACCCAATTGCGCACCTTATTTTCACCATGTGCTGGGTGGCCAAGATCAATCATGGCCTTATCAACTGCAACCGCTAAATCTGGCACCGAATCGACTAATGTTCCATCTAAATCTATTAATACTAATTTGGGTCTTTTTATCATATCCACTAAAATTTATGCTTTATGCCAGCCAGCCATGCAGATTCGCTGGATAGGCTGTCTTCGCCAGGCATTTTTAGCCCACCACCGACATAGGCCGTCGTCTTCTTTGACAGCTTTTGCAGCACTGCCGCACCAAATGACAAATCATTGTCTCCATCGTCGTCCAAGGTGTAACCACCGGTAGCGGCAATGGTTAACATACCCATGGTATAAGAAGCAGAACCAAATGCTTTGGTATCGTCATCAATCGCTTTGCCGGTCTCCAGCTGTCCGCTCAAACCTATTGCTCCAAATCCAGTACGGCCACCCACTTTATAGGCCGACTGATTATTATTAACTGCAGAATTATAGTTTGACACCGTAGCCACGAACAAATCAGTCGAACCTAAGTTAAGCGTTATGCCACCACCATAATTGGGATTTTCTCCATTTGTTTGGTAATGAAAATTAATTTTTGCGATACCTGAAATTTTAGGCGTATCGTAAATAATGGTATTGGTGCTTCGCCCCTTGGCAATCCCATTACCCGAATGCAACTTCGACATGGTCGCTAAATGACCGCGACCTTCTAAAGCGGTAGTAAATAATGGATCGATCATCTTGCCGCTGGTCTTGTACAAGGTGCCCATGGTGCCAATTCTAACCTGCCCCATACCGGACTTTATTCCTATCCAAGTATCACGCTGGTAAACAACCCCGGGGGAAAACACTGACGGTGTAGTCTCCGCAGCAGAATCAGCCGCCGAAACCGAATATTGATTCGTATCCAGACCCAATTCCATTTTGTAATTGACTTTTACTGAGCCTGCACCAACCCCTCCTTTTACACCAAGGGCGGTGCCCTTAGAATAGGAGCTGTTGACATCAAGATTCGCATCCTTGCCTACTCTTTCTACCGCGATATGGACGACGCCATATACTTTTGCTATATCTTTTTTGGCATACGCTGACGTCAATGGAGCGGCCAATACGCCAACAACAGCGAGCGCTATCAGGCTTTTATTCATCATTTTTCCTCGTCATAGTTCTCAGTCAAATTCATGGGAGCATTCTAACCGCTCAGCGCACATAAAAAAAGGAGAGCATAGTGCTCTCCTTTTTTGTGTCCACCTAAGTCAAAATTAATAAGACTCTTTTCACATCTCAGAACGCGTGTATAAGGCCTAACGCAACCACCGTTTGGTTGTCACCTTCTGCCGGCGCCTCTATTCTTCCACCTGAGTCATGACCTCCGTCACCCGCTGCTACAAATTCGGCGTTATCGCTATTCATACTCATCGCATAGGTCAGATAAGCCGTGGTCATTTCGCCGAGCTTTTGGTCAACGCCGAGTGCCAATACCGAGCCATCAGAAGCGGCATCTAAGTCAGTGTCACCCGTTGCAAGATATTGCGCTTTAACCGTCGTATCTCCCATTGTATACGTGGCACCGCCGCCAAAAGAGCTTCGGGTTTCACCCGCCACCCCATTTTGATCCGAAATTTGTTGGTAAAAACCCGCAACACCTATCGCTCCCATGGAATATTTTGCCGCTGCACGAATACCTGCTTCGTTCTCAGGGGCTGTGTTGTGGACTTCGTAGGCAACACTTGCAAACAATTTATCGGCTTTATAAACCGCCGATGTGCTCACCAATGGGATTGCACCGCCATTACCGGGTTCGGCCTGGGCGTAAAGAGTCACACCATTAAAACTCGGCGTTTTGTATAAGATGCCATCACCACGTTCATCCCAACCCCTGCTTTTGCCTTTGATCTTAAGCTTAGCGATGTTTCGTGAATCACCGGGTTGCTCTTTGAAAAGATCAACTTTACTTCGCGCATTTTTAAAAGGTGTGTTATGGCGACCTAAAACCAAGGTGCCAAAACTTCCACTCAGCGCCACATAAGTATCACGCGAACCCCATTTGCCGCCTAGGTTATTCGTATTGCGTCCAAAATAAATATCATTCTCAACTTTCCATGAGGCCTTAAGTCCACCACTCAAGTCACGATTGCCTTTTAAGCCAATGCGTGAAGAACTGGTGACGACATAGAAAGAATCTAGCGCATCCGCACCATCAATGGCATTGTCAACATAATCTGCAGATACATTTAATTTACCGTAAATTTCAGCTTCATCACCTGCTTGCGCGATAATCGGCAGCGCTATTGCGGCCACGACCGCCGTAGCGATAAGACTCTTTTTCATTCCTCTCTCCTCATGATTTTTTTAATATCAATAAATCAGACGCTATCATATTGCAATCAAATAATAATCATTCTCATTTATTTGTACAAGCCGAAAACCAAGTTCTGCACTCTATTACTTTAACACTCATTACTGCGCTTGATTTAGAATCTTTGCGCTTTCTGAAGAGTCGAGCAAATGAATAATTTTACTTGATGGACTTTAATCTGATGATGCAAAAGCTAAATGATGCTAGCCAGAAGAGATGGAAAAAGGCCTCTAGCAGAGGCCTCTTTAAAAACAGAATAGATTAACGTTTTGAGAATTGTGTCGCACGACGCGCTTTATGTAGACCCACTTTCTTGCGTTCTACTTCACGTGAATCACGCGTTACATAACCCGCTTTGCGTAGTGGTGGGCGTAAACTTTCGTCATATTCAATCAAGGCGCGCGTAATTCCGTGACGAATCGCCCCCGCTTGACCAGAGATGCCACCCCCCTTAACGGTGATATGAAAATCAAATTTTGCAAGCATTTCGACCCGCTCCAAAGGCTGTCGAACAATCATACGCGCTGTCTCCCGGCCAAAGTATTGATCAAGCGAGCGCTTATTAATAACAATTTCACCCTTGCCAGGTCTCATAAACACTCTAGCGGTAGAGCTTTTGCGTCGACCAGTACCATAATTCTGCTGTTGAGCCATAATTTTACTCTTATATCTCTAATGTTTTAGGTTGCTGTGCAGCGTGCATATGCTCTGAACCCACATACACTTTAAGCTTACGATACATCGCACGACCTAGAGGATTTTTCGGCAACATGCCTTTTACCGCACCTTCGATAAGTCTTTGAGGCGCTTGACTCCGTACCTTACTCAACGACGCAGACTTCAGTCCGCCAGGGTATAAGGTGTGTCGGTGATAAATTTTATCGGATTCTTTTTTGCCAGTGACATGCACTTTTTCTGCATTGACGATGACGATGTAGTCACCCGTATCTACGTGAGGCGTATACTCAGCCTTATGTTTGCCGCGCAGCCTAGAAGCAACTTCGCTAGCCAGTCTACCCAGAGTTTTCCCTGTTGCATCAACGACATACCAATCTCGTTTTACGGTCTCTGTTTTTGCACTGAAGGTTTTCATGTTTAATCCTAAAATTCGGCCATGCCTTAAAAGGGCCGTAATATTAGTGATTCAGCCCCTACATGTCAATAAAAATTAGGCCATTAAGCAAATTATAAAGGTCAGTTACGCAAGCAAGAGACGCTCGACGACGCGTCCTTGCAAAAGATGCTCTTCGAATATCTCATCAATATCCTCGTCATCCACATAGGTATACCAAGTTGCTTCCGGGTATACCACGAGCACAGGCCCTTCAGAGCAGCGGTTCAAACAACCGGCAGTATTAATTCGCACGCCACCTGGCTTTGCAATACCGAGTTCTTTTGATTTCTTTTTGGCATAATCACGTATACTCGTCGCACCAATATTTTCACAGCACTGAGTGCCATCAGTGCGCCGATTAATACAAAAAAACACATGGTATTTGTAATATGATTCGTCCATTGTCTGCAGCAATTCCTTTAAGACTCTCTTAAGCCAGCGCATTTTACTACTTGATCGTGAAAATAACACACCCATCACTGCATAATATTGATCTTGAAGCTACCAAAAAACAAATTTTGGAAGATGCCCAGCGTTGCGTCATGTGTGGAATGTGCTCAACATCTTGCCCTACTTATGAACTCAGTCGAGATGAAAACGAATCCCCTCGTGGGCGTTTAACATTGATCCAGTTTCTATTGTCGGGGCGCATTCAGCCCAGCGCTAGCATTGAGCAACACCTGGATAATTGTTTGATGTGCGGTACTTGCGAAACCATATGTCCTTCGAAAGTACCCTACGGCGACATATTAAACTTCTCGCGTGATTATTTAGCCGCCCAAAAAGAAAAACCTCATTCCCGAGGACATTCCCTCGCAAGATATGCCCGTAACACGGGCTTATCACTCACCACCCAAAACACCAAAATCAAATACATCGCCTGGCTTGTCAGCGTATATCAACACAGTGGATTACAATTGCTGCTTAGAAAAACGCGTGTACTTGAACTGTTTGGGCTAGCGAAATGGGAACGACTTATCCCTGTCGCTGGAAAAACCACCAAGAACAATTATCTCTCAAGTACTCAAACAGTTGACCAGCAAAAAAATAAACCTAAAAAAAATGTCAGCTTATTTACCGGATGTTTGGCACAAATTTTTGATCAACAAACACTCATTGCGAGCAAAAACATACTCAGACATTGTGGTTATTCGGTCAATATCCCAGAGGATCAAACTTGCTGCGGCGCTATCCACGAACACAACGGCGATAATGACACGGCAATGCAGTGCGCACAACGCAATATCGATGCGTTTAGCAAACACCCAGAAAACCCAGTGATTTTTTCAGCCAGCGGTTGTGGCGCAAGCCTTTCCGGTTACCAAAAAAAGTATTCAAGTCATTCTCATATCAATAGCTTTCAGCATAGTTTGTCCGATATTTTGGGATTTTTAGTCGCTGAGCAAGCCCAGAAAAACCTGTATTTCAAGGCATTAGACAAAAAAGTGCTTATTCACCGCCCATGTTTGAGCAGAAACATTTTAAACATAACGAATCAAGCCGAAGAGTTACTAAAACATATACCCAAACTCAGGCTTGAAGTCGTCGGAACGAATACCAGCTGCTGTGGTAGTGCGGGCAGTCACATGATCTCGCATCCAGAGCATGCCGCGGCCATTCGTGAAAAATTGTTAGGCGATATCATGCAAGCAAAACCGGACATATTAGTTTCCGACAACCTTGGTTGCGTCTTGCATATCCAAGCAGGCTTGCGATTAAAGGGACTAGACATTGAGGTCGTGCATCCGGTAGTGTTATTAGACAGGCAATTGCAACGCTAGTCCGAATTTATTTTGATGAGAGAAAACATATTATGCTTAAGCGTCAACTCAGCCCAATAGACCACCTGATTACCAATTTCGACCAAGGCTTGCGTACACTCATGGGCAAACCCGTCGGTACTGAGCGCAAAAACCCAGCCACAAACATCGATGAAAATACATTAAGCACTCGCGAAAAAAGACTCGCCGCAAGCTTGATGCGGGTAAATCATGCGGGCGAAGTATCTGCCCAAGCGCTGTATCAAGGACAAGCGCTCACCGCAAAAAATGCAAATATCAAACAACAAATGGAACGCTCAGCACAAGAAGAAAACGACCATCTCGAATGGTGTGAGCAACGACTGCAAGAACTCGATAGTCACAAAAGCTTGTTAAACCCCGTGTGGTATACCGGCTCCTTAGTCATCGGTGCTTTAGCCGGTATTGCGGGAGATAAATGGAGCTTAGGTTTTGTGATTGAAACGGAAAAGCAAGTTGAAAAACACCTTAACGAGCATCTAGAAAAACTACCCGCACAAGATGCCAAAAGCCGGGTCATCGTGGAACAAATGCGCGATGATGAAATACGCCATGCAAGCACCGCACTCGAAGCCGGCGGCGTCAGCTTACCCACACCTATCAAACATGCCATGAAGATGACGGCAAAAATAATGACTATTACGGCACACCGTTTTTAACTAACATTTTTGCCGTAAAATATCTCGGACATCTCATACTTTAAACGTTGGTTAATATCTTCAATCTCAGATGATGACAAGTCAGCCGTCGTTACGCCATACAAGTAATCATTCAAATCAAATTCTTTCAATAACATTTTAGTATGAAATATGTTTTCTTGATAAATATTGGCATCAATCATTTGATACAAGCTCTGAGTATCTTCTGCTATATAGTTTTGAATAGAATTAATTTCATGATCGATAAAATGTTTTTTACCATCGATGTCACGGGTAAACCCGCGTACCCGATAATCTAAAATAACAATATCCGAATCAAAACTATGAATTAAATAATTCAATGCGCGTAAAGGTGAAACACGACCACAAGTTGAAACATCTATATCCGCCCTAAAAGTATTAATCCCAACATGCGGATGACTTTCCGGATAGGTATGCACCGTAATATGGCTTTTATCCAAGTGGGTGACAATCGAGTCTGGCAAGGGGCCAGGCTGCTCGATCATACCGTCTTTGGCCATTAGGATTTCAGATGCAATCGGC
>CAZWUO010000152.1:0-9532 GCA_964636675.1 uncultured Ectothiorhodospiraceae bacterium | reverse complement strand
ATTCCGCGTCGCTACGCCTGGATATACACCACCGCAAACGCACACTTCAACTCGTTCAACTGCAGATTCTAGGTTAAACACCAGGGGGACGTGTTTTTTTTGAGAGCGATTTTTTAGCGTTTTTCTGATGTCGCCATTTGGATGATTTCAATTCATTTTCAAAAACAGCGGGAATGGGTTTCTCTGTCCATTGACCTAGGGGAATGTTTGCAATTGTCCATTCGCCAATCGCAAACCGGATAAGGCGTAAGGTAGGAAAACCAATAGCCGCAGTCATTCTGCGCACTTGTCGATGGCGACCCTGGTCAATCACTATTTTCAACCAGGTAGTTGGTATCATCTTGCGCTCACGTATCGGGGGAACTCTAGGCCAAATATCAGGTTCATCCATAGGTTGTGCTAACTTGGCTTTTGCCGGCCCATCTTTTAATACGACCCCATGCATTAAGACCTGACAAGCATTCTCATCAACTTCACCTTCAACTTGCACCCAATAGGTTTTATCCATTTTATGCTTAGGGTGACTAATAAGGTGTTGCATACGCCCATCGCCGGTAAGCAATAATAAACCCTCGCTATCGCGATCCAAACGTCCTGCTACGTAGACATTTTTCTGATGAATATAGCGACTCAAGGTTTGCCGCCCTGCATCATCGGTAAATTGGCTAAGGACATTAAACGGTTTATTGAATAGCACTAATTTTGACACAATCAACCAGCGCTAAAAAACATAGGCCATGCGAATACCGAGTGCATGCGGGGCAAGAAAAAACTGGCGGCGAGTGGTTGGCATTGGCGGATGTGGCATCGCGTTATCCCCAAATGATGTCTTAGAATATACATTCAAATCCAATATCGATTTTGTCGGCATAGTAAAGGTAAAAAGCTCGGATGCAATCATCCCTGAGATCGCGGTGATTAAACCATCCCTAGGTCTATCATCAATAAGACCAATGGCTAAACCCGCGAGAACTTGCTCCAATAAAAACACCCCTTGGATGGTCCAACCTCTACGCCTTTTAGCCTCCGTCGCACTCGCGATTAAAAGTTGTTCGCCATAGTGCAGTTTGACCCGGCGCTGGGCCTCCGTGGCATCTGGCATGGCTCGCAGTTTTGCCGCAGAAAAACTCGCTGGTAGGGGCTTAAGTGCTACACTCAAAACGCCCGAGAGTGAAGTCAAGACACCCACTGCCGCGTCAAATCGCTGCGGCGCTTCATGCTCACTCGCGACAATGTAAGTACGCGAAGCCACTGCCGCACTAAATCCAGCTAACCATGCATATTGCCATATTTGTGCATGGCGTGTTCCGTGGTCAAACCGGGTTTGCAGAAACCTAATTCGCTTTGCTACTTCATCATCACGCATATCCTTATTTAGGCTGATGTGCTTGGTAATGCTTGCCCGCAAGTCTAGACTTAAACCGGGTCGTTCGCCAGCCACTGCATGAACAGACACGAATAGCATGACTGCGCTCAGCAATACAGGTAAATAACTTAATCTAGATGGCATCATCATTTTACCGAATACGTATCCGTTGATTAATAACTGGCGCCTCGATAATTTCAGCGGGATGCCCAGTCCTTTTAATAATAACCCGTTCTACGTGTTTTTGATCACCCAAACCAAAAAATAACTCGGGGGTTTGATCGGTTAACAAGCCTGTGTTAGCGACGATTTGCTTGGTATAACTTTTACCGTCGGCCATTTCAATCGTGATTCGTGTCCCCAACATGGCCACCGTATCCGCGGCTGAGATAAGCAATGAATTAGCTGGCGAAGTGTTCAAAAAAGCACGTACTGGGCCATCCATATTAATCCATACCACATCAGGTTTAGCATCCGCATTGAGATCGATGATCAACGGCGATTGTCCATAAAATGGGTTATCTATACCCAGCTCAATCGCTTGATGAAACACGAGGTCTTGCCAACCATCCCCATCGAGATCAACAAAGCTGGAAAAAAAAGTATTATTTTTACCTTGAACCCCTGATGACTGGGTAATATCCGTAAAACGCAAATCACCATTATTGTCTAAGTCGATGGAGGTAACACCATCAGTGGCCGTTGCATTCGTCAAGCCCTTGTCCTGTGCTATATTGATCAATTGCCGATTTTTATACAACAACAATGCATCACGTTGCCCTTCCACCGCCGCTAATAAAAATTTCCATGACCCCGTCATTATCGCTGTCGATAACCGCAGCCCCGGTAAACGGATGTGTGCTCTCACTCCAAACATGTTCGTATGCAACAGATACTTTTGCAAAAGCGGTTAGAGGATAGCTCAAAGAAGGTGAATGTGCGCAGCCTGCTAACAGGCTAATACAGCACAATGCCGTCATAAAAAGCAACAAAAACGAACTTCGGTACATACACTAATTTTCCTATCGGTTTTATAGAACGCAAGCCTAAATCTCAAACGCCACGGGTATCGTCATCGCATCAAGAAGCCTTGGCTCAAGACTTGATCTGACAAATGAAATTAGCGACAAACGAGGGTCTCAGCTAAAATCCCTTAGGCGGAATAGCCCGCTATTGCAACAGTTCGCTGATTAGTCTCACTCGTTGAGAGGTTGGTTGCGTTTGCCTTTCTTGGAATACTCAAAACACAACTGTCCACTGTCCACCAACTTGCACCGCTTCAAGCAATTCCTGCTGACGGTTGTGATTAATGGTTGTTACGATAAGTCGTAACGTTTGTATGTCTATGTTAAGAGAAGAGTCCCTTGATCTTGGGCCAAACCAAAAAACCCCGCTCTTCTTGGTTTCAAGTTTACCTTCGGTATCAATTAAGACAAAAGTGTCCGGCTTTACAACAGCCTCCGAAGAACTGATATTTAGTACAGCCTTACCGATTAGCCCGTGTTTTCCTTCGAGCTGCAGCACCGCCGACTCAATGAATCCAGGTTTCATTCCGGTATTTGTCAACAGAAGCCTGGCTTCAATGACATAGGATTCAATTAGTATATGGCCACTATAGGGTCGACTTTTTGCCTTGATTGTTATACTACGAAGACTGGCCTCTATCGCTGATGTCTCCTGTTTAAATGTCTGAACTAACATTGGTACCACAAGGCCGGATACTGAGATGATCGCTATAATGAGTGAAAGTATAGTAGCGCTAAACTGAAGATGGCGTCGCCAATTTTGCAACGAGCCACATTCGGCACACTTTAGGGCCGCTCTATCGATTTCACGTTTACACGTAATACATCGAGATAATTCTTGTTGTATATCGGGCATATTGCGTCTCTCACGTTATATGACGTTTGCAGAAACATCAAAAGGGGGTATTGCTTGATATTGCATTGACCAGGTCAACCTGAACACAAAGTAAGCCTTCGTTCTCAACCAAACCTCACGGTGTCTCAACCTTGAGACACTTGAATTTTACTTTAAATTTTCTTATTTTAATGCTCCAGAAAAATATTTTTGTCTGATCATACAACTCATGGAACCTTTATGACACATTATGGCCCGATCAACACGTTACGGACTGCCTTTTTTCTCACGATTGTTGTAACCTTTTTTTCATCCGGACTACAAGCCGCACCGCCCTATGCTCAGAGCCCCGTGATATCTGATATATCGTGGGAGGCTGAATCGAACATTATTCGGTTAGCAGAAGGAAGTGACACTTTTCCGATTACCTGGGCGGATGATGACAAGTTATATACCACCTTCGGGGACGGTTGGGGTTTTGAACCGTTTACTGAAAGGAAACTGAGTATAGGATTTTCCGCTGTCGAAGGCTCTCCTGCAACAGACAATGTAACAGGAAGCAATATTCGTTCAAGTACCGGTGAGCAAACAGGTCAAGGTGCAAGAGGTAAAAAAGCCAGTGGCATGCTCATGGTCGATGGAACACTCTACATGTATGTGAGAAATGCGGATCAAAATGGAAATGATTGTCAGCTTGCATGGTCTGACGATCACGCAAAAACCTGGAGCTGGAGTACCTGGACCTTTACTGAATTTGGTTACTGCGTTTTCTTGAACTACGGTAAAAATTATGCGGGCGCGCGTGATGACTATGTTTATGTCTACACCCCCGATGAACCGAACGCGTACACACCCACGGACAGTCAAATTTTGATGCGGGTTTCTAAAACATCAATCAAGGATAAAAATGCATACGAATATTTTAATGGTTTTGAGAAAAATGGAAACCCAAAGTGGAGCGCAAATATAGACGACAGAGCACCCGTGTTTACGCATACTGGCAAAGTTGCTCGTACGGGGATTGTTTATAATGCGGGCTTAGATCGCTACCTGTGGTGGCAAATGATTCCCGGTGATGGAGACATTCGTTTTAGAGGCGGTTTTGCTATCTATGATGCTCCCGAACCGTGGGGACCTTGGACAACCGCTTTTTATATCGACAAATGGGATACCGGCCCTGGAGAAACAGCGAGTTTTCCAACAAAATGGATCAGTGACGACGGTAAAATCGCGTATCTGGTTTTTTCCGGAGATGATTATTTTTCTATTCGAAAAGCAACGTTCACGGTAAACGGCAATACGGTTATTGATCCTCCCAATATACCCACGGGCCTTTCCATCACGCAACAAGAATGATCCACGAACTTATCCGAAATGAATAGAAGTCATGATTAGCGGAGCTTTTTTATGAAATTCCAATATTTTTTAACAAAAAAATGTATTTTACTGCCAAGTGTCATCGCCGGCATTTTCTTGTTTTCAACGACAGTATTTGCAGGAGATATCGTGTCCTTGAAAGCCTATCATTTAGCCACAGACGCGAAGCAAAACGTCCCAGTCACTTTTGGGCATGTGTTTAAAGAAGGTGACATAGCGTCTTCTGAGACGCTAGGCGCGCGTTTATCCGATGGAACGGAAATACCGATACAGGTTAATAAAAAGGCGAGGCATAATGATGAGTCATTACGCCACGCGATTATCACGACTCAATTTGCCGATTTTTCGGGCAATACGTCAAAAACCTTTACTCTTTTCACCAAGCCCAATGAAACCATGAACGATGGTTTAAGCGTGCAAAATCTCTTGGACAGTGGTTTTGCTGCGGAAGTCAATCTGACGGTGGGCGGAACGGCTTATAAAGCCAATGCACGGGATTTTTTACAAAATAACAATCTATTGCAGTGGTTATCTGGGCCGCTGGTGTCTGAATGGATCGTGGGCGGATCGGTCGTAGCCGCGACGGGTTCTGCTCACCCGCATCTCGCGATTTATTTTCATATTCGCGCTTATAATGCGAGCCCGCTCGAACACGTGCGGGTTGATGTCATCGTGGAGAATGGCTGGACGATGGTGTCAAATCCCAATTTATTCACGCTGGATGCCAATATCAGTGTTGCAGGCAACAGTGTCTACAGTATCTCGGGGTTGAAGCAAAAACATCATTCACGCTGGAGAAAAACCTTTTGGTGGCAAGGTGAGCCGCAAATTTATGCGCAGCAAGATACGACGTATATGCAAATGAGCAAAGCGGTTCCGTATTATGAAGTCAGTAATGTAGCGGAGTCGTTGTTATCGGATCTAAGAGGGCGGGAAATAGACCCAATGACGGTTGGCGATTTTCGTAAGAGCATGGGGTCAACGGGTGCGCATAAAAGTATCGCACCGCTGCCGCGATGGGTTGCTGCCTACATCATTTCCGGTGATAAACGTGCCTATGATGCGATGTTAGCCAATGGCGATGCCGGTGGCGCATATTACGCACATTATCGTGATGAAAACACGATGTATCCGATGAAGCTGACGGATCACCCTAAGGCCCATCTGCAATCTTCAGGCGGTGAAGGCGAGTTCCCCGCGGTATCGGGTGGTAACGACGGCTTATCCGTGAAGCTCTCACATTTACCGTCGATTGCGTATGTCCCCTATCTGGTGACAGGGGATTATTTTTATTTAGAAGAGTTGCAGTTCTGGGGTAACTACGGGCCTATTTGGCGCGAAAGAGGAACACGTAACTATGGTGATGGCTTGATTTATGGAACCCAAGTGCGCGGCCAAGCATGGGGCTTGCGTGAAATGGCGCGTACTGCTTATGCGACCCCGGATGATCATGCGCTGAAGAGTTATTTTGTCAATATGCTCAACAACAATATTAATTGGTATAACGAAAATTATGCGGATCCGACAGGGTACAAACATAATCATATTGGTACCATGGATGCAAAACCCGCGCGTCGGACGGTAAATCGTCCGTGGATGGATGATTTTTTTACTTATGCGATTGGCCATGTTGTAGAGCTTGGTTTTACCAACGCGATTCCCATGCGCGACTTCAAAGGCAAATATATTCGCGGTCGTTTAGGCTATTTTGGTGATTTTTGTTGGCAATTTCCAACGCAATACGGTGGTAGTACGGGGCCAAGTGAAGCGAGTATTTTTAATAATTTTCAAGAATTATTTGATTTTAACTGGGGTAATCGGAGTGCAAACGGCACGTTGTTGAAAAACGTTGCATGTGGCACACCTGCGATGCAGGCTTGGTTAGATGTTTATGATCCCGCTTATGCGCCGCATCAACTGAATCAAATTTATAAAGGTGCGGGCAAACCCGCTGTGACGAGCGGTTATTACGCGAATATGCAGCCAGCAGCAGCGGTGATCGCGGATGCGGGTTTACCAGGGTCTGATATCGTGCGACAGCGTTTTTTTGAAACCCCGCCGATTCAACCCAATTACACGGCATCGCCAGAATGGAGTATTGCGCCTCGTGGTAATCTTGAGACGATCTCACTGCCGAGTATTCCCCAAGGACTAAAAATGCGCGTTCAGTGAAAGAACGCTATCCAAAAATGGAAAATCCATTTTCGAATATAAATATCTAATCAACGAATAGGTAGATCGGCAATGACTTTATTCAAAACAACTTTCTTTCTCTCTTTCATTTTACTCATTGCAGTGGGAAGCCATTTAAAGGCTTCCGAATTAAGTGACTTGTCTAACGCACTGCAGCCAGGAGAATGGGCAAAGCTCAACACAATTGGGTTTGATGATGGCAATTTACTAAAAACGGGAGGTCGCAAGATTATTGATTATGCGGAAAGTGGTGTGTGGGATCCCTTCGGTAAAAGATTTATGTTTATAGGCGGTGGGCACAATGATTATTATAAATTTATCGTCTATGACGATGCGACCAACACTTGGAAAACGCAGGCTATGCCATTGCCTTGCATGAACGACAGAACGTGTACCGGACATGGTTATGACTTAAACACAATAGATCTGGAAGGGAAAAGATTTTATTGGAGAGACAGACCACGCTCGGGTTTGTTTTATATGGATCTCAATACTGATCAATGGGGCACTATTAACAGCCCCACTGACGATAGTTCCTACACGCGGGCCCACCGTTACGGTGCGATGACTTGGTTTCCTGAGTTAAACGGTTTAATTTCTGTCGTCAAAGACAAAATGTACTATTACAACCAGGCAGATGGCTCATTTACCCGAAAAGGTGGGTTTTCTTTGTATGGCATACATACTTTTGCCGAATATAACCCTCAACACAAAGTATTATTTTTCGGTGCGGGAAATTATAAACCTGAAAAATACGATGGTCACCCCTTGTATAAAATGGATGCGACAGGTGCCATAACGAGACTCAATGATGCTCCTTTTTATATTCGCATCACTTCTGGACGTGATAGCGAGGGAACGATAGTGACTTATGAGCCTGTGAGCGGAACTTTCATTGTGCTTAGGGATAACAAAGAATTATGGGAGTATGATATTACGCTAGACAAATGGAGTCTCATTACAGCAGATTTTCCAATAGGTCCTCATGGTGTTTCCGCTCCTATATCCAATTATGGTGTGATTATGTTTGTCGGTAGATCCGAGATATACATATACAAACATAAAAAATGCGTAGACTGTATAAACCTCCAGAAACCATCTGCGCCTGTTAACTTCAAAATGACAATACAACAAAGGTCTTAAGTCTTAAGGGATCAGGGCAACCGGGCTTAAAATCAACCTATTGCATCCGCAAGCACTTTAAATAAAAAGTCGTCGTCCCAGCCCGCTTTTACATCTCTATCAATCAAGAATTGTACGTATAAGCTCATATACGATTCGAACCGTTCAAAACGCAATAATGACTGGAAAGTCTTTGGTATGGATGCCTTGGCTGCTCAATTAGTCTCGCGGGCACGAAAAATAGGGGAACACTGATGGTTTATAAGAGAGATTTTTAAGTCGTGAGCTTACGGCAGCATAGTTTACATTTTTATACTGAAAATTTACATTTTTAAGATAAAGACCTTCAGAAACATAAAATTCCCCGCCACTACCAATTGCGCTTATTATGCGCTAGTTTGTACCGCCACTCTACGAAAACCAAATTAGGCACCCAACATAACCATGCAATGATTGGATAAGCTATGGAGAAATCAATGCCTCCAATCATAGAAATGGGTAAATATAGTCGCAAGGTAACCGCAGCAAATGTTAGTGAATAATTACGAATCATCCATTTCCGGTGCTCCTGAATCAAGCCTTGGCGAACAGCAAGGTAAGCACGTAATCCTGTATATATCCACAATACAGCAAGAAATGCAAAACCAAGTCTGGCTGCAGTTCCTCCAGACGCATACTGGGACATATAAAGCCCTGCCAAACCACCAACCAATACCCCTATTGCTAAATAACTACGACCCAACCAGCGGTGTAGCGTCGGTCGGTTTTCCCTAAGGCGAGTAGAAAACTGAAAGGGGCCGATTGCTAAAGCAACAATTGATGCAAACACATGCGTGTATATGCCATAGGGATGGTTAAGAAAAGACTCTTGCATCTCTGCACCTGCAAACGAACCCAGCGGTAGAAAACCGTAAACAAATGCTGCGTAACCAGAAATCCCTAGAGCAAAAAAATAAAGAAGACCTGTATTAATTAATTTCACTATAATACCTCGTTACTAAACAGTTGCATTTTAATTTTGATGCATAAACACAAGACCAACATTCCATGTTTTTTTATCCCCCCATTTTTAATGCTCAACAAGATGACTGCATGGCGCATAACGGTTTAAATGATGAGTCGGAGCGTACCTTCTCTATTTTTCGATAGCAAGCGTTGCTATGAAGGTAGACTTTTACAATAACGATAATCCTTGCTTTTCTCATGACAAATACCACCGTCTTACCAAAGGTATATAATCTATACAACAACTTTACAATCATGAATATAGCAGCCCAGTACCTGCGTTTAAGGCTAAGCGATATCAAAAAGAATAAGTCGCCGCGACCATTGTTCCAAGCTGATTCTCGTTACCAAGATCCTTTACTACTGGACTGTCTTTGGCGTCACCCACCATCCGTGTGTAGCTGATGCTACCTAACACTCCCCACTTTTGATTGAATTAGTAATGTCCAGTCACGGCAAAACCGGCATCTTTAAAGCCACCGTTAGCTTTATACTCCGGCAGTGCGAGGTTGATGGAATCGGCTCTACTGACACTAAATGCACTACGCATGTAACTATACCCGTGGCGTTATAGATTTAGGTTTTTAGTGTACGTGATATTCCTTTCAT